>JAJRYU010000067.1 GCA_024275615.1 Planctomycetota bacterium | reverse complement strand
ATCTCAACGGCCGGTGGTCTGCGGATTGCCGCAATCTCAAAGGAATTTTGCATCTTTCTGAAGACCAGATCAATCACGCTGAGCTGTGCTTTCGTGAGGTGATTGCCATGCGTGGCGTTGATCTCTATTTGAGAACGGTACAAGTCCACGCCATGAACAACTTGTCCTATGTTTGTTCGATGACCGAGAATCTCAACGAAGCGATCAAGTTGGCGGTGCGTTCCCGTGTTTTGGCCGAGGAAACGAGCCTCGATACGTTTAGTAGCCGTTTCGGGCTGATGTACTTCTACTTCTTGCGCAACTCGGGAGATGATCTTGAGCTTGCCCAAGAAGAAGTCGCTGCCATGATTGGTCAAGATGACAAACGTGATGAGCTTGTCCGTTGCCTGCAGCTTCCAAGCAACGATGAGATCTTGAAACTTTTCATATCTCATGGCTTCAACGACAGATTCTCTATTCTTCCTGAATAACTGCCTGGGGTATTAACCCTCAATCTCAAGATTTCCATACTATCCGCGCCGTTTTCCTGGCAGATTCACACTATACCCATGAGGCGATCATGGAGTGGCAAGAAAAGGGTACGACCTTTTGCTCAATGTTGGCCGAGCAATAAGTCATCAAGCTCCTTGAACGGCGAAGCGGTGCCTTGCAAGGAGCTGAGCACGAAAGAAAGACGAGAGGTTATCTCTCGTCTTTCTTCTTTTAAAAGCCAAGCGCCTCGCACGAGGCCAATTCTTTCAATCAACTTGTACGGCATCGGCAAACGCAGTTCCCGTTGATTCTTGGCTTTGGCGAGGCGCTTGGTGAATCTCCAAGTTTCTGATTCAGAGCGTTTTCATGAAGGCAACGATGTCAGCCTTCTCCTGTTTGCTGAGCTTCAATTCCAGAACGAGGTTGAAGAACTCAACCGTGTCATCCAAGGTCAAAAGACGTCCGTCGTGGAGGTAGGGCGGAGAATCCTTGATGCCCCTCAAAGGAAATGTCTTGATCATGCCGTCCGCTGTTGCATAGCGGCCATTGATCATCTTGGGTTTGAAGAAACGCTCAGCTTGCAAATCATGCATCGTGTTGTCGGTGTAGTAGGGGCCAGAATGACAGCTCGCACATTGCGCTTTGCCGAAGAACAACTTCTGCCCGCGCATCTCAGTCTTCGTCGCTTTGCGTGGATCCAACTTGCCGTCCCAACGTAACTTCGGCGCTGGCGGGAAACCGAGAATCGACTCAAATTCGGCCATGAAGTGGACCTGACTTCCACGTTCGAGCACGTTGACTCCCTTCTTTGCAGCGATGACGTGATCACCATCGAAATAGGCTGCCCGCTGCTCAAATTCAGTGAAGTCCTCGACGGTCTTCAACGCGCGTTGTGATCCGAATAGGCGCTGAATGTTGACACCACGCAAAGTGGGTGTGTCGATCCGATGTCTGAATTCTTGAGGGCGAATATCACCAACCAAGTGAGTGGCCGCATTGGTGTGACCATTTACATGGCAATCAAAGCAGGTGACCCCGAGGCTCGGCTCCAGGCTTCGCCGGTCATGAGTTGCGTTGAATTGTTGTTGTGCCGTTGGCGTGACCAGAAGACGAAGACCCTCAATTTGCTTCGGGTTCAAGATGCCGTTGAACAATTCGAAGAAGTTGTTGCTGGTGATGACTTTGCCTTGGGAAACGTCACCTAAATCAGGCCTTGTGGTCAAGAAGATTGCTGGTGGGTACTCAGGGAGGAAGTGATCGGGCATAACGTAGTCAAGGTCAAATCGGCTCAGATCTCGTTTGGTTTGCTTCTTGATTTCATCGATGTGAAAGGCAGGAAACAGCATGCCACCTTCCCCATGATTGGGGTGAGGGAGCGGGAAGAAACCTTCTGGCCAAAGACCTTGGGCGCGAATTGCCGAAGGAGACATCTGGCTCAGTGAATCCCAGGTTGTGTCTCTTGCAAGTCTGACGCGTACTCCTGTCTGGACTGTTTTTCCTCGAGACATCTTGGCTTGGGAGTCGCCTTTGTTCGAGAGATCGTAGCGCTGTTCCAGAAGTGCTTTGTGTTTCTCGACGATTCCTGGTTTGGCTTTCGACATGCGTGCCAATGTCGACGCAAATGATTCAGTTCCGGCAACTGGTGCATAGCTGGTCTTGCCGATGGGGGCTGGCGTTTGTGCCGTGACAACTTGTGATAGCGCAAATATGATGGCTGAGAGAATCAGACGGTTGTACATTGTGCGTGCTCCTGCGAGATTGGGTTCGAGTCAACGGGCTTATTGTCGGGAAACCAATTGAGAACTTCCAATCGCAAGTTCTGATTAGTTTGATAGGATGGGGCTATCATGGAACTGCCAACAATTCGACAACTTGAGTGTCTTGTTGCTGTCTCTCATACCTTGAATTTCAGGAGAGCGGCTGACCTCTGTTTTATCTCACAACCAGCGCTGAGTGCCCAAATTAAGCAGTTGGAGACCCAACTTGACGTTAAGCTTTTTGAGCGTGACAAGCGTCGTGTCTTGGCGACGCCAGCGGGTGAAGCCATAGCCCAGAAGGCTCAAAAAATACTCGTCGAGCTTGGGGAGTTGGCAGAGTCTAGTTGCTTTTTCTCATCGCCGTTAACAGGAATTTTAAGGATGGGGGTGATTCCCACGGTCGCTCCCTATCTCCTGCCAAAAGCCATGCATGCCGTTCACCGGGATTTCCCCCAACTTCAGTTGTCTTTGCGGGAAGACCACACGGATCGCTTGATTGATGCGCTGCAAAAAGGTGATCTGGATGTCTTGCTCTTGGCCATTGAGGCTGATTTGGGCGATGCTGAGACCATTGACATCTTGAATGACCCGTTTTGGTTGGCAGTTCCCACAGGGCACCGATTTGCTGGCCGAAAGCGTGTCCAAGTGCGGGACTTGGAACGCGAGAATGTTCTCCTACTTGAGGATGGGCATTGTCTTCGAGATCAAACTCTGGAGATTTGCGAACTAGCCAGCGCCAATGAAGTTGACGATTTTCGTGCCAGTAGTCTGACGACCTTGGTGCAAATGGTTGCGGGCGGCCTTGGTGTCACTCTTTTGCCTGAGATGGCTCTTGCCTGGGAATGTAGCCCTGAGCGCAACCTGGTGTCCATACCATTTCGAGGCAAGAGACCATCCAGGACGATTGGCCTGGCGTTTAGGCCTTCGACCTTACGAGTCTCTGAGTTCCAACTTCTCGCCAATCTGTTGCGCAAGGAAATGACATGACTTATGACAAGGACATGGGGAGACTTCACCAACAATGATTGTCCACATCGCGCATCAGTTGCCGCCAGAGACTCACGGCGGGGTCGAAAGTCATGTCTTGTCTCTTGCCCGAGGCCAGAAAGAAAAAGGACACGATGTTTTCCTTATCGCTGGCAGCCTTTCTCCTTGGGAAAACGTTGGCGGTGCCATGGAGCAGCTCGAAGGCTTCGACATTTTTCGGGTTCATCGTCAAGACCTCTCTTTTGATGCGTGGGACCGAATGTTCTGTCCGCAGATGGCTGATCTTATCGTCGAGAAACTTCTGGAACTGAATCCCGACGTCGTGCATCTCCATCACTGGATTCGGCTCAGCCAAGACTTGGGGCGTCGCATCACCGAGGCCGGATTCAAGCTCGTCATTACCCTCCACGATCTCGCCACAAGTTGTCCACGAGGGTTTCGCATGAAACCAGACGAGACTCCCTGTTTCGAGACACTGAGCCCGGCAAACTGCCTGCACTGTGCCCCCCGATGGCCCTGGATGTCCGACGCTGAGACGAGCCGTGAGCTTGAGTTTTTTGCTCGCAGTAGTCGCAGTGAAATTTCTTGCGCTCATGCGGTTCTTTGTGCTTCACAAGCAGTAAAGGCCATCGTTCTGGATGGACTTGCGGTGCCCGAGTTGGCCGACAGTATTGACGTGATTCCCTTCGGTCACAATCGAGTCTTTCCTTCTCGTGCTTTGAAACCCGAAACTCATGATGGTGTTTTTCGTTTGGCATATTGGGGCAGTATTACTCATCGCAAAGGTGTAGAACTCTTGGTGACTGCCTTTGGTGGCCTGACGCGAGGACGAGAGAGCGGGTCTCGAGCCATCGAGTTGCACGTCTTTGGAGCCTGTGATCTTCCCGAAAGAGAAGCAGCACTTGTTGATGCGGCTCAAAGGTTGAATGTCACTTTTCATGGGCACTTTGAGTATCAAGACATTGTGGCGGCGGAAATCGATGCGGCGGTTTTTCCAAGCTTGTGCATCGAGACCTATGGCATGGTCCTAGACGAGGCATTCGAGTTGGGTGTTCCTGTCATCGTCCCCAATTTGGGGGCTTTCAAAGAGCGCGCAGGAAGAGCAGGGCGCTTGTTTGAAGTGAACGACGTCGGCAGCCTGACGCGTGCGTTGGGGGCCTTTGTCGATGACCCATCTCTTTATGCCGAGAGCAAAAGGGCGGTGCCCAATTCGATCCCTCTTTTTGAGGACTACGTGGCTTCTGTCCTTGAGGTCTACTCAAGACCACCTCGAGGAATGCAGCCTGATGTCTTGCCCATCACCGCAGAAGAACGCTTGCGCCACCAATTCATGCGCTCCTTGACCCCATTCCAGAAACTCCTGGAAAGGGGCGAAGGAAAGGACTACGGCCCACGATAACCTAGTTGGAGTTCGCGCTCAGCCTAAGAGCCACGTTCGGATCGGCCATGGCTTCGGCCCGAGCCGTATCTAAGTCCAGGACCTTGTCAGTCCATGCTTCATAGTCGCGGTCGCATGTAACCAAGACAATTTGGTGATCGTTCAAGCTGTCGAGCATTTCCTTGGTTACATCTAGGCGTTCTCTGTCAAAGTTGACAAAGGGATCATCGAGAAAGAACGGCAAAGACACCTGTTTCGACAAATGCCTGGCGATGGCGACCCGCATGGCGAAATACAGTTGGTCTTGGGTTCCTTGCGAGAGGTCGTCCGGTTGAATGTGGGTGTTGTCGTATTTCGTCAACATGGGTTCCATGTTGGGCGACAAAGTTACACGGGTATAGCGATTGCTTGTGATACCGCGGAAGATCTCTGACACTTCTTCTGAGAGCTTGGTCAGGTCACCTTCTTGGAACTCGGTAACGCACTCGTCAAGAGTGTCAATGACGATTCGCAAGGCATCACGTTCGTCCTCAAGTCGCCTGACTTGGCGCCCTTCGGTAAGGACTGATTCTTCCAATGCAGGGAGGTCGTAGTCGACGTCTGCACTTGCTTGGGCCAAGCTTATCTTGGCGTCGGTGAGTACTTCACGAGTGACTTCAATCTCCTCAGCCAAGAAGTCGATGCGGCGTTTGAGTTCTTCCATATTTGTGGCGATTGCCATCTTGTCTTCGGCCATTGCGCTCAGAAAGGGTGCATCCTCAAGAACCAGCTCCATCAGGCCGTTGCATCTTAAGTTTTCTTCTGCAGTTCTTTGGTATGTCGAGTCGATCTCACCCCAATCCCCAAGCACTTTCATGCCGGAGATACGTTCACGGCGTTCTTCCATCAAATTCTTGAACCGGCGATAGCGCTCCAAGATTTGGTCGGGGTCACCTCTACCCAAAACGCCGTTGCTTTGAGCAATGAGACTCTCAATTGAGGTGTTACGCTTGCGAACTTGTGCAGTTCGCTCCTTGATGGAGTTTTCCAACTCTTCTTTTCGTTCTCTGAAGCCTGTGCCCAGCATTCGACCGCCGAAGAAAAGACCAAGACCACCCACCGCCATCAAGACCCCACCGACGGTAGGACCCAAACTCTGCATCGTCAACGCACCAACGGCGATTCCACCGAGCCCCAAGATGGCACCCAGTTTGTTGTTGGGTTGAGGTTTCAAGTGACGCAAGAGGTCCTTGTCACGAGAACAAAAGAGCTCTTCAGATTCCAGTTCTTCCGTTTCTGCCTTGAGTCGAGTGACCAGTTCTGGAAATGAATCGCCGACTTTCGTGAAGTGAGAGAGTTCGCTCTTGATCTCTTTGTCAATCGTGAGGACACCATTTTTCATTTCAATGTAGGTGGAACGTCGTTTGTCGGATTCATCGAAACGAATTTTGGCGGCTTCACGGTCCTTGACCAGCTTGCAGAATCTCTCGAAATGGGTGAGTGTTTTTTGATCGCTCTTTAGCTTGTCCTGGTTGTCCGTCTGCTTCTCTTCGAGTTTCTTGACTTCCTGCTCAAGCGTCATTGTTTGAAGAAAATTGACACGTGCTTCTTCCAAACGCGCGATCTTGGTTTCGACACCAGTCTTTAGTTTTTCCAATTTGCGAGGCTTGGCCTTCGACGTTTGGCCCCATGGATTCTCCATCGTAAGTTCGGAGAACTTTGCGTGCAGGTCGTGGAGGACACCCTTGAAATCCGTGCTTGTTGACCCTGAAACTAATTTGCGGATTTGATCGGTGATCGACGTCTGCAATGCACTTTGGCCGACGAAAACAGTGCCACGAAATACGGCTTCATCTTGAAAACCGACAGCTTGTTCTAAGCGCTGGTAGAATTCGATGTCTTCATCCGTATGTCCCCGGGGGTTTGCGCTTCCCAGAAAAACGGAAGTCCATTGCTCCCCAGATTTCTCCAGAACCTCAGCAGTATTGTCGCTGAAATCTCGACGGATGATGACCAAACTACCGTCCTCCTTGCGAATCTCCACTTCGCCGGAGTAGTCATCGTGTCGATCCCATGGTTCGAATTTGTTCTTGAGATTATTGTCTTTGAAACCAAAGAGAATGCCAAAAATGGCGCTCATGATGGTTGATTTTCCCGCTTCGTTGCGGCCAATGACGAGACTCAACCTGTCATTGCTGAAGTCGATTTCGATACCACGATTGAAGCTTCCGAAACCGTTTATCTTGAGGCGTTCGATTCTCATGCTTGTTCCTCTTCAATCTCAAGTTCAGCTTCAGCACTGTGAATCGCACCGTTTTGGCCATTCGCCTGGGGCGCATCAAGAGGAGCTGGAACTTCTTGGCTTTTCTTGCGCCGATGCTCGAGCATGGCTTTGATCTTTTCTTCCAGGTCGGTGACGCCGACGGCTTGTCGAATGGCTTCACCGGCAACGGTTTCGTCGGAATCTGGAATCAACGAGTAAATGGAATCCGCGGGTGTTTCTTCTTCGACGAATTGTTCGACGCCCATCTTCATGGCTTTCTCATGAATCGCCAGATCGCGCATCAAGGAGTTCGTCTGACCCTTTTTGACGATCTTGGCCTTGATGGACTCGATTTCCGTGGCGAGTTTACGAACGAAATAGCCTCGGATTGTGTTCTCGCTCTCGATCTTTCGCAAAAGCGCGCTGTCGATGAGGCCCGATTCGTCGACGATTTCTAAGAAGAAAAAGGAGTCTTCCAGTTCTTCTTGAATGTCGTCCAGGCTGGCCACGAATTCCGCCGTGCCTGTGAGGGTGACGCGGACAATTCGATCGCCACCACTGAGGGAAGTGAGCGCTTCCTTCAAGGCGGCGGCATCCGTAATTCGCTCTTGGCGGAGGTCAAGATCGATGCACTCAATTGACTTCTTGTTGCGAATAAGTCGCTCGACGTGGACGCCATGATCATCGAATTCGACGACTACAGGGCCTTTGGGGCCAACTTCGGTTAGGTCGAATCCGCGGCCTTCAAGGGAACCCGGATAGACGAAAGTTGTGCTGCCGATTTTCTCTTCATGGAAAGTGCGGTGGCCGCCCAAAGCGACGTAGTCAAATCCCTGAGAACTTAGAGCTTCCCGGTCGTGGACAACGTTGTGACTCTCTTCGTCTGTGTCGCTCTTGTTCAACTTGCCGTGAAGCAGGGCGATGTGAATGCCTTTTTCATCAACGCGTTTAAGAGGGGGCACGGGGTTTGGTGTTTGGCCCGGCACATAAGCCATACCATACAAGAACACCTTCTTGTCGCCGATCTGGTGGACTCGGGGTGCGGCCGGTTCCGTGTTAAGGAAAAGTTCAACGCCAGGGAGACGCTCGGTGCGGTAGACGGAGTTCTTGTAGGCATAGCTGTCGTGGTTTCCGGGTACCGCGGCGACGAGAATGTCCTTGGCCAGCAGACGGGAAATGAGACCCTTGGTGAAGCTCCACAACTCTTGGTCAGGGCGATGGTATTCGAAGATGTTTCCAGCGAGCAAGACTCCGTCGATGTCATTCGCTCGGTCCAGAGCAAATTCGACAGCATCCCGGAACGCAAGCCGGAATTCTTCGGTGCGCTCGCGCGCTTTCTCGGCCAAGTAGAAGTTTTTGCACCCCAAGTGCAAGTCTGCCAGATGAAGGAATCTAAGTCTCATATTGACCTCGACTTATGTTAGAGCCAGGATGGCCGCATATGGTCTTGCCACGTCAGTGGCTGCCGTTCGCACAAGAACGACCGGTGACGTGAGCCATCCACACGCTTTCTCCTATTACACGCCTGGAGCATAAGAGCCTGGAGGGACAGGTGGTGCGTCTATTCGATTGCTGATTGTTGCAGATGATTCTCAGAATGCTTGGGGCGTCAATGGGCAGGATTAGGCCCCGCAGCCCGTCTCATTTGCCGATCGACTAACCACCGGTAGAACTTGCGCGGCGCAGAAAGAGAAGGGCAAAGCACGTATCTTCGAAGTTGTTGTGCCATGAGCCGTTCGAAAATTGCTTCTCGACAAGCAGTTTGGCGCCACTCATGTACCAAGGTTTCCCTCCTAAGCGTCGCAGGCGATAGTAGGAGCCAACTCTCTCGACGCCATAGAGATAGTAATAGTGGCTGCGCCCACTCCCTGGATTCATTTCGGCGACGAAATGCTTGCCCAGCCATTCCAAAGCCGCCTTGGTCACAGTTTTGGAGCGACGGAGGCGATTCTTATCCTTTGGGAGTTGGTTGGCGCAGATCTTTAGACAGGCGAGGGCAGCAGCAGTCATGCTGCCGGTGATGGGATCGATCTTGACTTTCTTCGTTGGCACGTAGTGAAACCCACCGTTTTTCTCTGGATGCTTGAGGAACCAATCCCATGCTTTCTGCCAGACCTTCTTCTCGACTTTGGCACCCCCGGCGACGCATGCCTTCAGGCCCAAGAGGGCGTATTGAGCATTGGATAAGTCAACGCGCCCTGTTGGGTAACCCCATAGGCCTTCTGGCCCTTGTTGTTGGATGATCCAGTTAGCCAGGGTTTGCAATTTGTCAGCGTATCTCTTGGTGCTGACGGAGCTCAAGAACATGGCGTACAAAGCCACACTGTATGTCTTCGTCAATTCGAATTTAGAGATACGAGTGACAAAATCTTGGATGATGGCATCGTCACGGTCCAAACCCGATTTTCGCAAGGCAAGGGCGCCGAGCGCCATGACGCCCATGGGGAACTCTTTGGCTGATTTCGACGGGAAATTGCCGTTGGGCTTTTGTTTCTTCTTCAACCACTCAATGCCATCATCAATGGCTTTGTTGATTCGAACCTGTTTTACTTTGGCTTCTGGTTCGGGCACAAAGTCGACTTCGCCCAGATTCATGAACTTGATTTCGGCAGGGCTCCAGTAGCTTCGATCATCGACCAACTTGTCGACTCGAATGCGCCAGTCCTTCGCCGTGATTGCCGGGAATCGCAATTTTGGTTGGTTAGTAAAATTACCTTCTTCTTTGCCGATGCTTTTCCACCGTCGTCCTTTCTTGATCTGAACAGTGAAGTCCCTAGGTACCCCGCGACCGGACTCAGACGTATGGCGCATGAGCAGGGCGTCGAATGTCATGTTGTCTTGAAAATTGACTTCGATCCAACCATCGGCACCTTTCTTATTAGCTTCAAAACGGCTTTTTATGTCGCCATCGAACGCCAAGGCGATCCCGTTTCTTCCGCGGCTCCTTGTCCAGGCCGAATACTTGGGGCCGCTGCCGCCGCCAGCTTCCTCTTTGTCGTCGAGTTTTGATGACTTCCCGCCTCCTCCCCAGATGATCTCGCTGATCGTTGGCGACCATCTAGGATTGATCCGACTCTTGATGGCGATGCGCCAGCATCGAGCAGACTTACTAGAAAACGTGAAAGTCTGATCGTCTTTCGAATTGCCTGCGATTGATTTGAGAAGTCTTAGTTTTCCTGGTTCACCTGCCAAGATGTCAAAGTCCTTCGGAGCACCGCGCAAGTCGCGAATTCCGCTCCTGATCGTGACACTCTTGAACTTCATTTTCTTGGCGTAAGTAATCTGGATCCACGCCGTTTTGCTCTTGAAATCCGCAGACCAGCGCGAGTTCATGTCGCCGTCAAACGCAGCTCTTGGCTGGAGTCTTGCCGATTGAAAACTCGATGCTTCGTAAGTTTGCGCAGACGAGATTTGCGCCAAGATCGTCAATGTCGTGGCGGCAATGATAGCCTTGGTTGTTTGGCAAAGAGAGCGATACAAGGCTCTACTCCTTGGTGCATGGCGTTTTCTTATTCGCCGGTTGTGCTGGCTCGATTAAGAAAGAGGAGGGCGTAACAAGTTTCCTCAAAATAGGAGTTCTTCCACGCGCCATTTTTGAGCTGGAATTCGAGCAAGTGGCGCGCGCCCGTAGCGTACCAAAGCCTACCTCCGATACGTCGAATTTTGTAGAAGGCACCGACTCGCTCGATTCCATACAGGTAGTAGTAGTGCCGACTTCCTTTGCCGGGGTTCATCTCGACCACAAAACGCTGCCCTAACCAGGCAAGGGCCTTGTCGCTGACTTTTTTCCAAGTGCGCGAACGGCCCTTGTCACCTGGCAAGTGGTCGACACAGATCTTCATGCCGGCAAGCGCCGCTGCAGTCATACTGCCTGTCGTCGGATCATTCTTGGGGAGTCGCAGCGGTTCATAGCGATAGCCCCCAGACCTCTCAGCATTCTTCAGAAACCAATCCAGAGATTTTCGCCACACTTTGGATTCGACTCTGGCTCCGCCTTCTGTGGCTGCCTTCAAACCAAGAAGCGCAAATTGGGTGCACGACAAGTCGGCTTTCCCCGCGGGGTAGGCCCACAGACCCTCGCCTCTTTGTTGCGAACAAAGCCAGTCGGCAATGTCCTGCATTTTCTTGGTGTATTTGAACTTGCTCATCGATCTCAAGAACATGGCGTAAAGACCAACACTATAGGTTTTGTCTAGACTCATTCTCGACATCTGATTGGTTAGATCAAGGAGTATCGGGTCTTTACGAGTCAGACCCGATTTTCGCAGTGCCAAAGCTCCCAGCGCCTTGACTCCCAATGGGTAGCGCTCGCGAAATCCTGAAGGGAAATGGCCGTCCGTTTTCAACTTCTTCAGCAGGAATGCCTGGCCATCATCGATGGCCTTGTTGATCTTCTTTTGTTCGACTATGGCGTCTGGTTCAGCTGCAAAGGTCTTTGTGCCCAGATGCTGAAACTCGATCTCCGACGGCATCCAAGATGTGTTGCCCCAGACAATTCGGTCAGCGCGAATGCGCCAAATCCGGGCGGCGGTCTCTCTAAACCGCAGCTTGATGACATTTGTGAAACTTTCGCGAACGGATGCGACCGTTTTCCAACGCTT
>JAJRYU010000066.1 GCA_024275615.1 Planctomycetota bacterium | reverse complement strand
CAAGACAGGCCCGAGCCACCATTGGCTTTGGGCCTGTTTTTTTGGGCGAAAAGCGTAGGGAATTCACTGGGCGTAACTCCTGATTCTTCCGCCTTAGTTCGTAAGGCGTCAAGTCGACTTATTCATAGGGTCAAGATCAGAAATCATGCGGGCCAATGTGTGAGGGCCAACAAATGAAGAGAAGTGGAACTTGTGTTCAGGTCGTCCTAATCATTGTCGTGAGCTTTGCGACATGTCTTTTTTCTTCATGCTCGGACGAGCCCAACGGGAATGGCAAACTGTCCGATCGCAAGAATCGCCACATTCTCCTCATTACTCTCGATACGACTCGGCAGGATCGGTTGGGAGCTTACGGGCGACAAATCAAAGGCTCATCGCCAACACCCAACATTGACACAATTGCCCAAGAAGGCCGCGCTTATTCCAGAGCGTTCGCGTCCACACCTTTGACCTTGCCATCCCACGCCACCATGTTGACTGGCTTAGAGCCCCCTCAACATGGAGTGCGGGAAAACAACGATTTCTTCCTTTTGCCTAAGTCCCAGAGGGACTTCTCAACCGTAGCAGAAGAACTCCACGACGATGGTTTTGAGACTGCAGCCTTCACGAGCTCCAGGGTGATAGCTGCAGATTTCGGACTTGGTGCTGGATTTGATGTCTACAACGATGTCAAGAAAACGGCTGGCGGCGGCGACAGTCATTACGAAGAAAGAGATGCGGTGGCGACCACCAGCGAAGCGCTCCAATGGTTGGACAAAATGGAGGGACCTCGTTCTTTTGTCTGGGTCCACTATTTTGATCCCCATCATCCTTGGGTCAGGCATGTTGGACGTTCAGCTTTGGTGGCTGAAGCGTCGAGTGACTACGACGGTGAGATCGCGTTTGTCGACGGACAAATCGGTAGGCTTATTGCCGCTTACAAAGAGCGAGGTCTTTGGAACGACACTTTAGTTCTTGTTGTCGGTGATCACGGAGAAGGTCTGGGGGAGCATGGCGAAGACAGCCATGGTTTCTTGTTGCACGACGCCACTATGCGCATTCCTTTTGTGGTGAAACCACCGCAAGGTCAAAGCCTTGAGAAGAAGAGAGAGTTGGCGCGCACTGTTGACGTGGCTCCAACCATATTGGCCTTCGGTGGTGGCCAAGAAAACACTGGCACCATTGGGGAAAGTCTTTTCGAATCTTTGCCAAAGGACAGCGTGGCCTACGGCGAAACGGTCTATCCATTCCGTCAATTCAATTGGGCTGCCTTGTGGAGCCTACGTGTCGACGATTGGCTTCTCATCGAGGGTGGTGGCAAAACCCTTCTCTTCAATCACAAAGAAGACCCCTTAGAACTAGATGACCAGTCAGCGAAGCAGCCGGACAAGGCTAGAGAACTGAGTCGAGAGCTATTGCGGCTGCGTCGCGTCTTGAACGCGCAAAACAGGAACGACAGCAGACGTGATCCGGGCGACATGAGAGCGACTCCTTATGTCGGCGGGCCATCAGCGGACATCCCTGAAGAACCGACGGTTGACGAGAACAAGTTGTTGGTCCACCCACAGGATCGCATGGGTACACTTAGGCAACTCAATCGTTTGATTCGATTGCTTGAGCAATTGTGTCCGGGCAAGGATGACAAGGGGCGACTCCAGGCCTTCGTGGATTCCCAGATTCTGATTGGTCTGATGCGGCAACGCGGAGCGAAGAGCCCATCGGTTCTTT
>JAJRYU010000065.1 GCA_024275615.1 Planctomycetota bacterium | reverse complement strand
GGCACTCTTGATCCCCTCGCGTCGGGCTTGCTTGTGCTTGTGTCAGGTTTTGCCACACGAATACAAGATCGCCTGACAGGACACAACAAGACCTACGAAGCCCACGTGCGTTTGGGCGCCTCAAGTGTCACGGATGACGCTGAAGGGCCCCTAACCCCGTGCGCAACACCAGTGGTACCATCTCGTCCTGCGGTTGAAGAGGCCTTGCTTTCCTTTGAAGGCACTATCGAGCAGGTGCCTCCCATGCACTCGGCGATTCGCGTCGGTGGAGAACGCCTCTATAAGGCAGCAAGACGAGGCGAAAAAGTCGAAGTACCAGTACGAAAAGTTGTCATTCAGAGCATTGAGCTCAAGTCCTATGAGTGGCCTGACCTTCACTTGGAAATCCACTGTGGGTCCGGGACCTACATCCGTTCTCTGGCGAGAGACTTGGGTAAGAGTCTGGAGAGTGCCGCGTATCTTGCGGGGCTGAGGCGAACAAGGTGTGGGGCATTTGACCTGGGATCTGCGACCTCGCTCGAGGAGGTTGGTGTGCATTCCGTGCTTTCGTTGGAACAGTGCCTCCATGATTGGCCCCGGGTGGAGGTCTTGCGCGACGAAATGGGAAATCTCTTGTCAGGACGGGAAATATTCCGCAACAACGGACAAGAAGTGCATGATGATGCACTTCTCGTTTTTGAGGGTTCGATCGTCGGACGATGCAAGAGACTGAGTGATCAGAGTTTCCGTATGAGGCGGCTCATCAAAAACCCATTCCCAACCGACGACCGATGAAATCACTTGGATGTGTGAATCATGGGCAGATTGACGCTATGATCTGGGCGTTAGCTAGTCGTTCACCCAAACACGCAAAGAACAACACAATGCGATACATCAACCCCATTCTCTTCTTTTTGGTTCTCATGGCGACGGCATGGGGACAAGATCAGCCCAAGACCAAAATCGGCCCGCGTTTGGAATGCACTTCGAAAGGGTGGAATTTTGGCGTGGTCAATCAAGGCGTTAGCGACAAGCGAACGATCGTCATCAAGAACGTCGGTGATGAAACCCTCAAGATTGGTGACATCAAGGTTACTTGTGGCTGCGTTCATGCGCTTATGTCGCAAAAGGAAATCCCACCTGGGGAAAGCCGCGAGTTGGTGTTGACCTTGTCGACTTACCGCGCCTACGGGTTGGTGCGAAAGCACTGCTACGTTTACAGCAATGATCCCACCCGAAAACGGCCATTGGTGCTGACGATCGATGGTGAAGTTAAGGCTGATTGGTGGCCTGATGCCAAGCAAGTTCAGTTCGGCCGGGTTGAAGCGGGTACGGAATACAAGAAGGTTTTTCGGGTTCATTCGCGGAGCAAGCGCGCTCTCGACATCAAGAGTATGTCTTGCCGCAATCCCAATCTCGATATTTCCTACGTCCTCGAGACCAATTCGACAGATCGCAAACCAACGTATGTCGTTACTCTCACACTCAAGGCAACTCAAGCTCCAGGGCCATTTGCCGCTGCCGTCGCCGTCCGTGTTGATCATCGGCAAACACCTCTACAGAATGTCATGGTCTATGCCCGTGTGGCAGGGGCGGCCAAATTGAAACCTCTCAAGGTGTTCATGGGCCGCATTTTCTACAACAACCAAGCCCACAAGGTTGTGAAGTTGACCCTACCTGAGGGTTACACAATCACCGGCGCAAAACCTTCAACGAAATCCATGATTACAGAGATTCGCGAAATGCCCGATGGCGTGTCGTGGGAAGTCGATCTGTATGTCACTGGTCTGGAATCTGAAAAGAGCATGGACGAGAGCATCGAGATTTCTACTAACGATCCCATGCAGCCCAAGATCTTGGTTCCTGTCAATTGGGTCTCACGTCCCAAGAAACAGTAGTGATCGTTGGGCGGTTTGATGGTGCCAATGGCATGGCCAACAGTTCGGAATCGAGCGAAAAGTGCAGCTGCGCTCTTGTGCTAGGCCTGGCGTGTTCCGGGTACGATGAGCAGCCCGTAGCTTCGAGCGATGGTCCCGCATTTTGACTCTCGCAGAGGATCGCCGCACGGCCTCGAAGTCTATTCACCATTCGATTCCAGGGAATCTTGTTGCCGCACGGAACCGCAGAAGAAAAATGAAAAGCGCCGACTTGCAGGCTATCGCTTGACGTCAGCTGTGTCTTCGATTCCATCAAAACAGCCGACAATGCAGTCATTGCAAAGAGGGTTGCGGCCAGTGATGTCGAATTTACTGCGCAGCGCCAGCAGCCGTTTAACTTCTTCTTTGGGCAATGTTTGTACGCGCCCAAGTTGATGCGCCATCATGGTGATATGGGCGGCATGCTCCGATTTTTCCAACTTGAAGTAGGCGTCTTTCACAGAGGTGCCAACACAAACGGCACCATGACGTTCGAGCATAAGCGCGTCGGCAAAACGTATG
>JAJRYU010000064.1 GCA_024275615.1 Planctomycetota bacterium | reverse complement strand
TCGCTCCGAACACCTTTGTCCAACGCGGTCGGGTAAAACTCGACATCGCCTCGAACCTGCGGGATCTGCACCGGGAAGGTACCGGCACGAGTCGTGATGGTTTTGGGCTTGAATCCATTCGCGTACGCCTGGCGGTTATCAGTCCTCTCGTAGGGTTGCGCGCAGAGTGCCTGAGACCTCTCGATTTTCATGGCTTCATTGAACAAGATACGAAAGACTTCGCCCATGCCATCGGAGCCACCTTCCATCAACAGTTGCATTGCGTCCTTAAAAACATCAGAATTTGTTTCGGGTTGGGTCATGGTTAATTCTCCTTTTTCTGTTTGCTTACAAAAAAAGAGAATCGGCCTGACCCGCCCACAACTGAAGAGATCGCTGAGAGAGCGTGTCCCGGCTTCGGTCGCTCCGGTCGCTCCGCTCCCTGCGCTCCCTACGCCGGGACACGCTCTCTCAATTTACAGAAAGAATGTTGCACCAACTCCGAGGCGATCATGCCTTTTTCCCAAGGGGACATCATCTATACAGAGGGCTACCATGATCACTTTAATCAGTATTTCTGGCAACGATTATTATGGAACCCTCAACTGGAAGCCGAAGACGTTGTGGCCGAACATTGCCGTGTATTTTTTGGTGACAAAGCCACAGATTTGATGACTGAAGCCATTTTTCAGTTGGAGCAAAACCTGGAAATTCCATTGGCGACAAACGAAGGGATTGACCGATATTACGCTTTGGTTAAAGAAGCGGGACGGTTGATTCCCAAGAATCTAATGGAGCACAACCATATTGGCGCTTCCGGGTTTCGTGTGGGCAGGCCACTACGGGTTTGGTAGGGTAGCGTCATGATGAGAGATAAGAATTTATACGCGCAGATCCTCGGCATCCAATCTCCTTGGGTTGTTCGAGAAGTCGACCTCAACCTCCAAGGAGGTGAGATTCATATCCATGTTAATTATGATCCGCAAGGATCTCTGACCTGTCCCGAATGTGGTTCCGAGGTTCCCGGATACGATATCCGAGAGCGGCGATGGCGCCATCTGGATACGTGTCAGTACAAGACCATTGTGGTCGCGGAAATTCCCCGGTGTCAGTGTCCCAAACATGGTGTCCATCAGGTATCGGTTCCGTGGGCCGAACCCGGTTCGAGATTCACGGCTTTGTTTGAGGCGTTGGTGATCGATTGGCTGCGGGAGGCTTCCATGATCGCGGTTTCTCGAAGACTCAGGGTAAGTTGGGATCAGATCGATGGGGTCATGAAGCGTGCGGTTCAGCGGGGATTGGAGCGCCGGGAGGAGACCTCCCCGAAGCATCTTGGGGTGGATGAGACCTCGTTCAAGAAAGGGCACCGATATGTCACGGTGGTTCAGGACCAAGAGACCAGGTATGTCCTTCAAGTCGGAGAGGGCCGTGGCCGTGAAACCCTGGATCATTTCTACGAAAGCCTTGATAGCAAGCAGGTTTCCGCGATCGAGTCGGTGTCCATGGACATGCATCAGCCTTATATCCAGAGTACGCTGAAGCACGTTCCCGGGGCCGATGAAAAGATCTGTTTCGACAAGTTTCATGTCGCCCAGCACCTTGGTAACGCGGTCGACAAAGTGCGCCGTCAGGAACACAAACAACTGATCGCGCAAGGAGACGAAACACTGAAGGGGACCAAATACCTCTGGTTGCGGAATCCCGAAAAGATGAAGGACGAGGATTGGTGGGCTCTGGATATCTTACGGGAATGTGCGCTGCGGACAGCCAGGGCATGGGCGATCAAGGAACTGGCGATGTCATTGTGGGATTATGTGAAGCGGGGTTGGGCCATGAAGGCTTGGAAGGGTTGGCTATCGTGGGCGCAGCGATGTCGATTGGATCCGATGACCAAAGTGGCCAAGACGGTGAAACGTCACCTCTGGGGTATTATCAACGCAGTCACTCTGAAAAGAAACAACGCGAGCAGCGAAAGTTTGAACGCTAAGATTCAGAAGTTGAAAAGGTGGGCCTGCGGTTACCGTAACCCGGAAAGATTCAAAACAATTATCATGTTTCATCTAGGGGGGCTGGATCTGTATCCTCAGCGGATTCGACAATCATGAAAATCAAACCCGTAGTGGCCTGCCCACACGAAACCCGGAAGCGCCTCTTTGGATCACGATCCTTCGCGGCTTTCGAGATTTAATCTTCACGTCCCTGAAAACAGAAACGATGAGATGAGACCATGATGACCCCAGACGCACCCCCCTCAACACCCAAGAACACACCCGCCATCGAGTTCCATGATGTCTCAGTCTCTTACCACAAGAAACCGGTCCTTTGGGGCATCGACCTGGAGATCCCCGAAGGAAGTCTGGTGGGAGTTTATGGTCCCAACGGGGCGGGAAAATCGACCCTCTTGAAAGCCTCGATGGGGTTGCTTCCTCTCCAAAGCGGTTTTGTCAAAATGTTTGG
>JAJRYU010000063.1 GCA_024275615.1 Planctomycetota bacterium | reverse complement strand
CCCTTGGGTTATGGCGAACCCTGGATCACAACGACAGTGTCTTTTGGGCCGGACGCCAACAACAAGTATCCAACAACCTATTTTCGTCGCGCGTTTAATGTAGATGTGGAGCCAGCGGAAATCGTTCGATTCCAGGCGGCGCTGCTTTATGACGATGGTTTTGTCATGTATCTGAATGGCACTGAGGTGGCGCGCTCGGCATCGATGCCCACTGGAGCGATTGGATTTAGCACCTTGTCGGCAAGCCACGAAGCCACTGCCTTCGACTTGATTGACTTGCAGACCTTTACTGGGCTACTCCAACGGGGCGTCAATGTCCTAGCCGTCGAGATTCACCAGACGAGTGCCAGCAGCTCAGACTTGGTACTTGAAGGAGCTCTCTATATTGAGGGATCCCGGTCCTTTCTTGAACCGGCTGCAAGCGGCAACATCCTCAACGCCAACGGCGAAGCTGAAAATGTCTTCACCATCAACGGATCGGACGGCGGATTCGGACGGAGTGTCGATGTCAAGGTGGGAGAGCCTTTTAGTTTTGAGATAGCGCCCCCTTCGCTTTTGGCCGGGGGTATTGCTCCCTTTACGATCTTTGGATTTGTTGGGACGCCTTCTGCCGCGGACGTTTTTCCCTTACCCTTGGCCTTAGGAGAAATGGCATTTCCCCCGGCATTCCCGGGTGTCGTCGCTCCTCTTAGTTTCTTGGTGGGAGACAACTTGCTTGGATTACCTGGGGGGTTAGCTTTCACGGTGCCAGCACCTTGGTCTGCCACCAATTCGGGCTTAGGATTCCCTGGGGTCTATACTTTTCAAGGGTGGATCACCACAAGCCCAGGGGTGGCTGGGACGTTCAATGCCATCAGAATGCGGATTCTGCCATGAGGGATATGAATGCCAGATGACTGGTTCACAACTGAACGTATTTGGGTGACGATCGGTGTTGTCGGCCAAAGTTTCTTTTTTATGCGTTTTGTTGTGCAGTGGATCGCCAGTGAGCGCGCGCGCCGCAGTGTGGTGCCCGATGCTTTTTGGTGGCTCAGCATCATCGGCTCGATGATCATGTTGTGTTACGCCATCTACCGCAGAGATCCCGTTTTTATCCTGGCGTTTACCCCGAATATCTTTATCTACAGCCGCAATCTCTACCTTCTCAAGCGCGAGCGGGAAGAAATAGCAGGGACCTCAGCGCTGGAGACAAGTCCCCAAGAGAATCAAAGCGTCCTGAGATAAGCGATGAGCGCGATAAGCTCTTGGTCATCGCCATCCCATCTTGGCATGAGTGTGCCTGGCTTCATTTGCCGCGGGTAACGAATCCAAGTTTCCAGATTGGGAATGTCCATGCGGTCCTTGATGCCAGCGAGAATAGGGCCGATGGTCTTGATCTTGCCTTTGGTTTTGTGGCAACGATTGCAGCCCTTGAGAACGAAATAGTCGATACCCTCGTCGGCAATACTCTCGGAGACGCCAGCTTCAAGGGCCTTGACCACAGGTGTATCTCTGCGCACCTCCACTTGAGGGGTTTCCGCATCTGCCGTCTTGCCACAAGAGGGGAGGAGAAGGACAAGGAATGCCATCGAAAGACAGGATACTAGGGTGAGGATCTGGAATCTATTCATGGTTGATTTGGATTCTGGTCAGGTGAATCTTCGTCATCTTGAGCGGTGAGAAGCCGAAGTCTGGCGATCTCTTTTTCGGTCTCGGCGATAATTCTCTTGGCTTCCCGGTAGCGCAAGTACATGCCCAAGAGTCGAAGAACAAACGCTAAAGATAGGACAGTACCCAAGATGATGCCGACAACGCGAGCCAGAACCACAACATGATCTGGATTCGCCTTGGTGAGAAGAAGGGCTGCGACGCCGACGATCAAGATCATCGGCATGATG
>JAJRYU010000820.1 GCA_024275615.1 Planctomycetota bacterium | reverse complement strand
GGGATTTTTTCTGCGTTCTATCCTCCGCGCCGTTTGCAATTCTTCATCGTCCTGGCTTGGTTCATTGTCCTCGGTTGGTTGTTTCAACACCCAGTTGAAGTGCGAGACGCATTAACCGGCGAGCAGCTCGTAGGTTGGCGCCCGGCGCTCCCAAGTGGTTGGGCTTTGGCTTTTGAACCGATACTCGGGCCGGCTCAGAAGATCGCCATGGTGCCGGACATGATGCCGCTGGCGATCTTCTCGGCCAGCGGATTCCTGATTGTGTTAGGCGGCCTATTTCTTCGATTTGGCCAGAAGATACTGCCCTGGGGCCTTGGGATTGGTTGCCTTGGGCTCATTTGGGGCTGTTTGTCGATTGCTGGTCTTCCAGGAACATACGGATTGCCTTTTTCATCGTCGCTAGAGCAGGGCTGGGCGTTTGATCTCCAAAGCCACCTTGGTGATCCCTACGATGGTGGCACAGACCTTGAGGATGGTCTCAAACGATTCGAGAAACTCGGCTACAAGATTGTCGTGCCAACGTGGCACGACTCATGGGCCCAAGGAAAGAAACGATCCAAAGACGGCGACTGGCAAGATATTGATGTCTATGGCGCGGAGTGGAGTGGTGGCGACCCGGCGACACATCGGCTGCATCTGTTGGTTTTTAATCGGCGTCCGGAACCAAGAAACCTCGGCACCATCACCGACCCATTTGATCTCATCACTCAAGTCCATGCCGCCGGTGGCCTCGTGATCGGTTCTCATTTTTGGCGCGGCAATCCAGGCAAGAAGATTGACAACTCTTCCTTCGTGTCTCGCGGCATTGATGGTTTTGAAGTGGCCGGTCGTTGTGAAGAAAGCTCCACGCCAGAAGCGACCATGCAAAGTGGATTGAGAGAAATTGTCAAAAGTGATCATCTCATTGGTCTGGGGAACAGCGATTTTCACGGCAAGCGCAGCGCCAATTTTGTTTGGAACATCGCAGCGAGAGGCGTGCCCGCCGATGGCGAGGGACTTTGGCGGATTTTGAAAGCAAAAGGGGACTTGCACCAAGTCGTTGGGGTGTATTTCGATCCCCTCGCTGGTCCACTGGCTGCCTTGGATGCAGTCATGAGTTACAACTTGGAGTTATCGATCAAGCGTCGTCTGGTCTGGCTCGCCTGGATTGTCACAGCAGGGTTTCTTGTTTGGAAAATTGGCGCAAGATGTCAAGGTCCTGCGCCGAGCCACCCAGAGGCATCAGGGCATCGCGCCAAGTGATCGTGAATCAGTATTCCATTTTCGAGAACAAAGTGATTACGCTCTTGGAGTCTTTGGTCTCAATGATGCCCTTGCGGGTATCTTCATTCTTCAGCGTATGCGTGATCTTGGCGAGGATCCGAAGATACTCTTCGTGAGCGTCGTCAGGAGCAGCGATCATGACAATGATATTGACAGCCTTGCCGTCCATGGACTCGAAGGGAATCCCTTCCTTGCTGATCCCGATGACGGCACAGAATTTCTTAACTTGAGGGATCTTCGCGTGGGGCACTGCCAAGCCAAAGCCAATGCCAGTCGAAAGGATCTTCTCGCGGTCTTTGATGGCGCGACGGAGTTTGTCCTTGCTGGTGATTTCCCGGCGCCGGGCGAGCACCTCGATCATCTCTTCAAGGGCTTCCCGCTTGTCTTTTGTCTCGAGTCGAATGACTCCACGAGAATTGATCAGTTCGCCCAGATCCATGGCCATCCCCTTGTCGCATGATTCACAAACACGCGTTGCCCAGGCAAACCCAGGATTTGAGATCGCCAGGGCGCCTTCATGGACGGACCCATGGGCAAAAAACACATGCTCAACCGGGGCACAATACGGGAATACAACCGGATTTCAACACTTCAGATGAGGTCTAAGTGACCTTCATCAAAATGCCTCTCGTTCGGGGGGCTAGCGAGCGGGGGCGCGTTGCCGCGCTCAGTGCCTTCGGCTAATATGATGCGGAAACGAGCGCCTGCGCCATTTGTGTCAGGATTGGTAGTGGAATCCGTGGTTTGGAGAGCATCTATGAGCGAGATTGAGACGACAAAAGTGGCCATCATTGGGTCCGGACCTGCTGGTTGGACTGCTGCTATCTACGCCGCGCGAGCGAACATGGCCCCGATTATCTTCGAAGGGCTTCAGCCTGGGGGGCAGCTCACCATCACCACGGAAGTCGAAAACTACCCAGGATTCCCTGAAGGGGTTCAAGGGCCGGATCTCATGCTTCAATTCAAAGCACAAGCGATGCGCTTTGACACCACGTGTTACTCAGAGAACATCACCAAGGTTGATTTCTCGTCAAGACCCTTCAAAATTTGGTCGGAAAGTCGCGAAGTACAAGCGGAAACTATCATTATCGCGACAGGAGCCACGGCCAAATATCTCGGCCTACCGGGAGAAGAACAGTATTACAACAAGGGGATTTCTGCCTGCGCAACTTGCGACGGTTTCTTTTTTAGGGGCAAAGACGTCATTGTCATTGGTGGCGGGGATTCGGCTGTTGAAGAGGCGACGTTTTTGACACGCTTTTGCAACGAAGTCACTCTGGTACACCGCCGCGATGAGCTGCGGGCCAGTAAGATCATGGCAAAACGAGCTCTCGAGCATGAGAGTCTCAAAATTCGTTGGAACAGCTCCGTCACCGGTTATCGCGGTGACGAGAATGGCGTTGTCTGTGCCGTTGTGTTCAAGGACACAGTCACCGGTGAAGAAGAAGAAGTTGCGGTTCAAGGGGTCTTCATGGGTATTGGCCACAAACCCAATACCGAGATTTTTGACGGTATCTTAGAGATGGACGAAGCTGGATACTTAGTCACCAAGGCCAATAACACTTACACAAATGTCGACGGCGTGTTCGCCTGTGGAGACGTCCAAGATACCGTATATCGCCAGGCGATCACCGCTTCGGGAACAGGATGCATGGCGGCGATTGACGCGGAACGTTGGCTCGAAGCTCAAGAAAGTTAAACGCGCGATGTCTGCAGTTGCCAATTTGTTTGACAAAGCCATAGCTGCGTCCTTGCCGTTGATTCCCAAGGCCATCGTGCGTCGATTCGCCCGGCGTTATGTCGCTGGCGAGCATTTGGAAGACGCGGTTGCTCGAGTCAAGGAACTCAAGTCTTGGGGGGCGTCGGCGACCTTAGATGTCTTGGGTGAGGAAATCGAGAGCATTGAAGCTGGCGAAAGAGCACGTCTTGACTACCTTCGAGTTTTGGAGGTAATCAAAGATGAGGCGCTGGACGCCAACATCAGTATCAAGCTCACAGCGTTCGGCCTCAAACTTGATCCTGAGGCGACCTATTCTCGAGTTCGAGACGTCGTTCAGCGGGCTCGAGAATTCAGTAATTTTGTCCGCATCGATATGGAAGACTCGAGCACCACTACGGCTACCATCGAGATATACCGTCGTTTGCGTGCTGAAGGATTCGACAACATCGGTCTGGTACTTCAAGCCTACATGCGCCGGTCGCTTGCTGACGTTGAAGCCTTGTCAGAACTGGTCCCTTCCTATCGTTTGTGCAAGGGCATCTACGTTGAGCCCGAGGAAGTTGCCTACAAGGAATTCGGTGAAGTAAGCGACAACTTTATTGCTGTCCTGGAGAAGATGCTAGAGACAAAATCCTACGTCGGCATTGCCACTCATGACCATGCTCTTGCGAAACGCGCGGAAAAGGCGATAGCTGAACGTGGGACAGACGTCTCTTCGTATGAATTTCAAATGCTTTTGGGAGTCGATCAACCCCTGGGCACGCGACTCATGGAGGCGGGGCACAATCTTCGCGTCTATGTGCCTTTCGGAGATGAGTGGTATCTTTATTGCATGCGGCGTCTCAAAGAGAACCCCAAAATAGGGCGTTATGTGCTTTTTGGGCTGTTCAAACGCTGATCAGAGACTAGGACTGCCGAGGCATTGATAGGACAATAGGCGAGGAGGGACTCGAACCCTCACGTTCCAATGGAACTCGGGATTTTAAGTCCCGTGCGTCTGCCAATTCCGCCACTCACCCAGATCGAGGAACCCTCTCGGACTCCAGGAATCGTTGGGCCCATGGTTCCGCGACTTGCACATCGAGTCAAGGGCATATGTCGCCTCGTTTCAACAATTTGTCGTATTCGAAAGAGTGGGTTCACAAACTGAGAGGATTGGAGCTTAGAATCCCGAACGAAGATCTTCGATGATACCCGGCAGGTCGTCGGCCAAGAAG
>JAJRYU010000819.1 GCA_024275615.1 Planctomycetota bacterium | reverse complement strand
GAGATCGATTGCACGCTGAAGCAGGCCAAGGACGAGATCAAACTCGCTCTTTGATTTTTGCATGGTATCACGCAAATTCTCCATGCTCTCGCCACGCACTTGATCGTGTCCAGCATAGTCTTAGACATCAGCAACGATTTCATCACCTTCGTCGATGTAGTGGTCCGCCGCTTCAGGCTCTTCGATGAACCGAATCGTCTCATGGTCCTGTTTCTTTTCTTCAGGACCTTCTTTGACAAGTGCCTTGCAGAGGTTGTAGATGTTCTCGGTCAGCTCATCGAGAGTCTCTTGAAGATACTCTGATTCTGGAACATCAATGAGCCGGAAGAATTCCGCCACACGATCATGACAATCCGGATTGGACTTGATGTACTCAGAGATTGCGTCGGCATCGAGTGCACCTTGACCGCCTTTGAACCGTTCAAGATGCTCATCAATTGAGAAGGAACTATCGCCAGCCATGGTGCTTTCTTAGAACATTGACTCAGATGCAAACATGTCGTCGCCGTCACTATTGCTGATGACGCGGTCGTTGTTTAGTACGAACCTGAGAGCCACTTCCCAACGCGAAACAATCTTTCCGAGGCCAAGCCCGGCGTTATCACGAATTCGCAAGTCGCGTTCTTGCACGATTTTCCGCAACAAAGCCAACATGCGCCGTACCATTCCCGAAGGTAGTTTCCCTTGGAAAATCTCGTCGCAAGCTCCAGATAGGAGGCTATAGAGCGCTCGCAAGTACTGCTTTTTCGCAGTTTTCTCAGAAGTCCCTATCGTCGCTGCGATTTCGCCCCAACTGGCGGTCTTGCCATCCAATGAATCGCAATCGTCGAGGAATTGTGCCAGGCACTCATCGAAACCACCCAAGGCCGTGCGCGCACCCGCTTGGGAGAATGGATGACGCAGAAGATAGACCCGTTGCTGAGTTTCAGTGAGGTTCTCGACGAATACCCGCAACATGATACTCACACGGTTTTCAAAGGTCGTTGGCTCAGCATCACGCTCGACGATTTCTCGAGACGCCAGCAGCCCTTCATCAGCCATGGCGCCGTCGTTTAGGACAGTTGCCGAGTCGAGACTGACAGAATTATCGCAGGCGTCATCGTTGTGCTTTAGACCAGCCCAATAGCGTTTCTTCATGGCATTGAGATAGGTATTGACCAAGCAGAACGGCTTCCCAGCTGCAAGTTTTTCTTGCCCAAGGGCCACAAGTTCTTTCAGACCTGAGCGGCTAGTGAAATCCATCAGGAGCTCGGCGTGCGCGCTCATATAGGCCATTGATTGCCGGCGATGAAATCTCTCGATGTTCGAAATGCCGTAAAAGTAAAGACCCGTTCTTAGAAACTCAATAACAGGTTTCGCAAGATACTCGGCTCGCACCATGGCTTCGCCGACAAAATTCAGGAGGAAGGACTCAAGAAGGAATTCATCTTTGTTGAGTTGTTCTTTGTCGGCCAGAATGCTCATGAACATTCCGGCTTTTTGGCGCGTCCGAGATGGAGTTTCATCTCGGGATGCCACAGCATCGACTTCGCGCAATAACTCGCCAAACTGGTACACGAGGCGTTTTCGCTCACGTGGCACAGAAGCGCTGGCAAGTAGCGCGGTCATCTGTTGGTCAAGGTCAAGGGTCATCACAATCTCCGAGGGCTTCATGGCCAACCAGTACTTAATTAGCCGTAAACACACCGGCCGGTCCGGCCGAAAGGCGCATGCCCAAGGAAGGCGAAGCGCTATAAAGTGTGCCCGAAGAAAGAAATGCCGTTGGTCCAACTCCGAGACCGGAGTCAGAAACATAGAGATGTGAAACACCCGTATTGTAGTAGCGAATGGACATGCTTGAGTTCGGATTCAAACGATCGATGGAAGCTCGGGCTTCCTCACGTATATCCTTGTCAACATAACCATAAAGAGAGTTGGCATCGCTCAGCTTATTGAAGTGTCGACGTTCCAAATCCCAAAAATGGCTCTGGTAGATGAGGCCAGCGGGGTCAATAGCAAATGCTGTCAAACGAATGTCAGCATCTACCAAGGACGATGTGCAGGGAAGCTCGGCCCTCAGATAGCCATCCTGGTCAGGATAGACCGGGATATAGGTGACAGTGAGCGTTGAAGTGGCACTCACCATGGTTTGAACTTCAATGTAGTTGCGCGAGAACATGGGCGCATTCTTCATTTCCAGGATCATGACTTGTCGCACATGGTCGAGGCGTACCTCGATGCGATAATCTGTCATCGACTGGCTCACGACGAACGAAGGATTCGCCTGGAGAGACAAGAAACTGGAAATAAGACCGGACATCAGCAATGCCGACGCCAACCCGTACATCAAGATTTTTGAACGCATGGTCAATCTCGCAAATGCAAACTCAAGGACGCTCGGGAACGAAAGACGCAAGAACGAGTCCCTACGTTGCCCCTAAGTTAAGTCCACTCAAGGGACTTATCCTAAGCTATGGTCAGCCATAGTGGAATCTTCTGGTGTTTTATGGCCGGGACGTTGCGGAGACTAAGAAAACGTCGCAAGTTGTTTAGCTGGAACGCATTGCAAACAAGAGAGTGGTGAGAACCCCAGGAATCGAGGCAAAGAGGGCGTGAGAAACTTCCATTTCGTAACCAAAATAGAGACCTAAAAACGTGGCCGAGCCAGCAATCGTGGCCGCCGCGACAAATACCTTGCCACTTGAGGATGCTCCCTCGTCTCCGAACCAGCGGCCACTTGCTCGAGAAATGAGGCGATTTCCTAGAGTGCCGACAATAGCGATGCGCTCACCAATCCGATCAAAGGAGCGAGTCATGACGTCAAGCTCACGGCTCATTTTCGTTTGCAGATCTTCGGGTAACTCGACATCGACTTCCATCTCAGCAAAGCGGTCTTGGAATTCTTCGTCCAACACTTCCGAATCTTGATTGTAGGAAAGCTGGAGGTTTTCCCACTCGTCGCCGATGTCCTCGATATTCTCGAGGGTCTTCTGGATTTCTTTCGTCCGTGCTTCGGTAAACCCGCCTTCTGCCAATTCGGCCAGGCGTTTCTCGCGATTGTCGAGGCCTTTGGCCATCATCTTCAGTCGTTTGCGATAAGAACTGAGGATTTCAATGTGGCGTTCGAAGTACTCGTGACTGAGTTGGGCAGATTCCCGGGAGTCAAAGTCGTCGAGGTAACCCGCTGTGGTATCGACAGGTTCTGGCTCGGGTGAAATCTTCGGGGTCTTCTTCGTCGTTGGTTTCGCCTTCGATGCGCCCCGCCCGGCCGCCAAACAGTGCCCGCACGACTGGCAGAACTTCGCTTTCGGGGTTACGCCCTCGCCACAACTGCTGCAGAATTTCTGTGCCACGCCTTACTCCACCCAATGTGTTCCGTCCGGCCCAAACTCTTTCTTCCAGATCGGTACTGTCTTTTTCATCTCATCAATCAACATTTGCGCACAAGCAAAACCTTCAACGCGATGAGGTGAGGCCACGACAAGTCCCAAACTGGCCTCCCCGACTTTCAACAGGCCAATCCGATGCACAACAGCTACGTGTTTCACACCATGTTTCATCATCGACTTGCGCGCGACGCTGGCAAGTTCTTTGGTAGCCATTTCTTCGTAACAGGTGTAGTCAATTTCTTCGACACTGTGCCCATCGGCGTGGTCGCGAACCACGCCCAGAAAAGTCAAAATGGCACCACAGTCTGGCTTAGTCAGTTGCGCCACAAGATCAGTCACATCGATCTTATCACGGGTGACTTGGATAATGGGCTCCGGGGCGGCATCCATCGGCTTAGCCTCCACTGACGGGGGGCAAAAATGCCACCTCATCACCTTCTTTGAGTACTTGGTCGTCGTTCACATAGTTCGTGTTAACCGCCACCATACAGGTCTTCAGACGGTCAGCCGATTCCGGGACTAAGGCTGCGATTTCGCCGCGAAGTTGCCCTACAGCTAGACCATCGTCGAAATCGTGTTCCAAGTCAACGTCACTGAGATCCTCGGAGAATCGGCCAAGAAAGCGAAAAGTCAATTTCATCATGGGCCATGATATTACCGCGCTCTTGTCCCTTCAATCACATCAGCACCCAACAATAGGCCATCTTCGGACAACTTCTACAAACCAAGGTAGAATAGTGGCACTGTCTTGGAGGTTTGAAGAGCGAGGAATCAACGATGAATTCGAATCTGCCCACGCCGCTGCGCTTGGCCCAATTGCCGACACCCATGGAGTATCTGCCCCTTCCCAGTGCTCGTCTCGGCGTCCGCATCTTGGTGAAGCGAGATGACCTCACAGGTGGGATCACAAGCGGCAACAAGGTTCGTAAGCTCGAGTACTCCCTCTCAGTCGCAAAGACCGAAGGTTGCCAGGTCATTATCAGCTGCGGGGCGACTCAAACGAATCATGGTCGGGCACTTGCCGCTCTCTGCGCACAATTGAATATGAAGTGCCACCTATTCTTACTCGGTGATGAATCCGACAAGGATCGCGGCAACCATCTCCTCATCCGGATTCTGGGGGCCCGAATCGAATACATCAAATTGGACGAATACGCGAATCGACATGAACTCATGACACGCGCGCAGGAAGAATATGCGCAAGAGAAACAAAAGTCCTTCATCATCCCAACAGGTGCGAGTGATGGCTTGGGAAGCTTAGGGTACATGATGGCCGTCCTGGAAATCGCCGAGCAATCTCAAGCCATGGGTGAGAAGATTGACCACATTGTGGTAGCAGTAGGTTCAGGAGGGACGATGGCCGGCTTGTTCGCCGGGACTACTGAATTTCAGCAAAAATGGCGACTCCATGGCATCACCGTCTGCGACAACGCGGACTATTTTCGCCTGGAATCACAGAAGATTTTCGAGGACATTCGCTCCCACTTCCTTCCCCACCTTGAACTTGATGCCAACGACATGGAATTCGTCGATGGCTTCAAGGGTAGAGGCTACGGCCGCAGCGACGGAGCCCTTAGGAAACGGCTGGTCGCTTTGGCACGGGAATGTGGCCTTGTGCTCGACCCCGTCTACACCATGAAAGCCTGGAGGGGCCTGGAGGCTTTAGTCGAGCGGCAGGTGATCCGACCGGGAGAAACTGTGGTCTTCATTCACACCGGCGGGACAAATGGCCTCTTGGGTCACGGGCCCCACTTCAGGATGGAAGATCTCGAAACCTGAGATTTCGAAATTCCATGTATGGTCTCCGACCAGAAATTGATTGCTCCCGAGTTCGCTTGGAAGATCACCGGTCAAGTCGACAGAGATAGCCAGGCGTTCGAATTCTGGCCATCCCAGAGCCGCCAAGTCCTCGGAGATTGCCAGGAATCTCTCGCTGACTTCGAGATCGCCCCAACATTCAAAATGAGTGTGTTCGATGCGATTGCCATAGTGTCTGAAGGAAAACTCTCCTTCGAGTTGACACAGTATTGTTGAATGACTCTTCTCGTCGAAAAGCCCAAACCCCCATCGCCCAGCTTTGGTCGCCATGGTCACATGAGCATCTGGGTAGAGAAGAGATGTCCACAACAACCATGAAGCAATCTGATGAGAATGGACCTCTGGTCCTTCAACAACTTGATCCGGCTCACCGAGTTCAAAGGAGTCTCTTTGAATTTGATGTGGCCAAAGGACGGAGACACCGTCGTGAGTGCGCCAAACTGACTGAGGCTTATCGTTGGCAAAAGCAATAAAAGTCGCAACAATCACCGGACGCCCACGAAGCTCATGGCCACACTTCCTGAAAGCGAAGACGCAACTCCCGATGGGAATAACCAACAAGCCCCCTTCCGCAAGCATGTCGACGATGTCCATCGGAATTTCCGCGGCGCCGCAAGCCAAAACGATACGGTCATAGGGCCCCGGCCCGGCACTCCCATGGGAGCCATCGGCAGAACGGATCTCAATCGATGAAAGCCCCATTCCTTGCAAACGAATCTTTGTGCTTTCCGCCACCTCCTCAAGGACCTCCAAGCTGACGATTTCAGCATCAGGTGCGCAACGAGACATGAGCGCGGCTGTGTAGCCCGTACCACTGCCAAGTTCAAGAATCCTCTTCGCACCTTCAAGCTCAAGGGCTTCCAACATGGCGCAGATGATCGACGGCGTCGAGCAACTGGACTGAAACCACCCTGACTCATCGCATACGGTTGCCACCGCTTGGTCCCGATAAGCATGGCTCAGATCGACGCCGGGAAGAAACTCATGACGAGGAGTCGCCAACAGAGCTTCCCTAAGGGCCTCTGTTTGAACAAATCCCTGGCAAGTGAGGTACTCAACCAAGAGTTCATTGAACAATTCTCCCATGCCATGGGGGGACCGTTCTTCGAGCAACTGGTCGATTTGATGGCGCAATATGATGTCCACGGACTCTCCTTGAATCCGCTATCGGCACATTTCGTCCATAAATTGACTTGAGGACAGGATTTGGAGGGGATTTGCTCGCCTATTTCAGGCGAATATTCAGTATGCAGACGTCGTCGCGAATATAGGGCGAACCGTCAATGTGAGTTTGAATAGCTTTGATCATAGCTGCCGTCATCTCGGTAAGAGGGCCGCTATGGTGGTCTTCAATCAGAGTGTAGACCGCGTCCAGGCCATATTCCACCGCGGCTTTGTTGCGTGCCTCGACCAAACCATCGGTGTAGATCGAAATGAACGTCCCAGGTTTGAGTTGCATCTCGTAAGTTTCATATTCGACCATGGGAACGACGCCGATCGGCGGCGATTGGGCTTCTAACTGAGTAATCTCACCGGTATCTGGATCGCGCACCAACACCGGGTTGTGACCAGCACTGCACCACTCGATCTTTCTTGTTTCCAAATCGATCAACGTGATGAAAGTCGTGGCGAACAAGACACGCCCCTCTGACTCACCGAGCAAGTTGTTGGTTCTGGTCATGGCTTCGCCCGGAGCAGGAAAAGCCGTCACTGTAGCTCGAAGGATACTCAGAGTTCGAGCCATGTAGATGGCGGCGGGTACGCTCTTGCCCGAGACGTCACCCAAGACCGCAGCGATACGGCCATCTTCCAATTCAAAAACATCAAAGAAATCCCCGCCGACCATGGCCGAAGGCCAATAGGTCCAGTCGATATCCAAGTTTTCAAACTCATCCAATTCTTGAGGCAGGAGTCCCTTTTGAATGTCACCTGCCACCTGCATGTCCCGGCGCAACCTTTCCTGCTTCCTCAGCTCGTGGACCATGCGCGAGTTTTCCAAGGACACAGCAGCGATGCTGGCAAACGCCGTCAAAAACTCAAGATCCGCTGGGCTGTAGAGGCCGCGACGTCCGGGGTAGTCGGCATAGATGGCACCCAGGCATCGATTGTTGAACATGATCGGAGCGCAAATCGCCGCACGAATGTTGGAGATGATAATGGACATGTTGGCGTTGAGCTTTTGATCATTCGCCGCGTCGTCGAAGATCTTGCCTTCGTGAGATTCGGCGACACTTCTGAGAATGCTCTGGCTTGCCACGCTTGACAAGTCATCGCCCTCGCGTGCGGGCATGACCTTTCGAGGTACAAAAGTGACCCCATCGTCCGTCAATGCAATGACGGCGCGACGCACTGGCAAGATTTGGAATAGATGGTCGACGATGCGGCCAAGAAGTTCTTCAAGATCGGAGCTTTGGCCCAAACTTTTCCCTGTTTCCACCAGGAGAGCGAGGCGCTCTTTTGCCAAGGCCCGATATTCACTGCGTCCCCCTTGCAGCGACGTAGCGACGGAAGAATCGGTGTTTTCTTTGGTCTTCTTGGGTGCAGGTGAAGTGACGGCAAGCCCAATGCCTTCTTCAAAATCGATGTCTGAGCTTGAGGACTCGCTCCAACTCGAAATACTGGACAAGGGGTCATCGGCGGGCCCACCGCCGGCTGCAATCAGCTCTTGCAATCCGGTGATAGGAATCATCCCCGTATGAGTGACCGGGCGGATCACTTTCAGTTTGGCCATACCCAAGCTGACTGTCGCCCCGTCCCTGAGGAGAACATCCTTTTGGATCTGACCGTCGACAAACAAGCCGTTGGCGGACTCCAAGTCATGGGCGCGAACACCCTCGGCTCCCACAGTTAGTTCACAATGGCGCCGCGAAACTGAACGATCGGGCACGACGACGTCGCAGTGCGACTCGCGGCCAACGACGTAGGTCTCACCGATCTTCAATTCTTCGTTGCCAACTTCGTTGCCAGCAACATAAATGACCAAGCGAAAAGACATAACCGCAACGCGTTCCTCTGGACAAGCGAAGGAAGAAGGAATGCCCGCTTCCCAGTTCCTCGTCAATAAGAGTTTAAACCGACATCGAATTCAAGGCTTTGCCTGCCTTATTCGTCAAAATCGAAGGGCGTTTTCAATCCCTCCGTCTTTTCGAGTTCGAGCCATATTCGCTCACCAACCCCAGTAACGAGGGCCAAAACCCGACAGGATCTGCCAAGGTAATCAACTCGGGTTAGAGTTTCCTTCTACGGGGTGTTATTTGAGGCTCAGCCGGGCTTTCCTGCTTGGCCCGATACCAGACAAAAGGAGACGCCATGAGCGCACCATCTGAGCAGCACAATGAAGTCCTGAAAGCGCTTTCGACCATCATGGACCCGGATCTCAACCGAAACATCGTTGATCTTGGATTCATCAAGGATCTGGAAATTGACGGCGGACGTGTGGCCTTCAAGATCGAATTGACCACACCAGCTTGCCCAGTGAAAGATCTGATGAAGCAACAGGCTAACGACGCAGTTGGCGCCTTGACATGGACAAAAGACCTAGAAATCACGATGACGGCCCAGGTTCGTGCCGCAGTTCCCATGGAAGGCGCCATGAAGATCAAAAACATCATCGCCGTGGCTTCCGGCAAGGGTGGTGTCGGGAAATCGACTGTTTCCGCCAACTTAGCCTTTGCTTTGTCTCAAGCTGGGGCCTCCGTTGGTATTTTGGATGCTGACATCTACGGCCCAAGTATGCCCCACATGCTTGGACTCGGACAGGCCCAGCCTCGGACCACAACCGACGAAAATGGCCAGGCACGGATGTTTCCCTTCGAAAAGGATGGCGTCAAGGTCATGTCGATGGGTTTCCTGGTACCACCGGAAAAAGCCATGATCTGGCGTGGGCCGATGATTCATGGCGCTTTGCAACAATTCTTTGGTCAGGTGGAGTGGGGGGAATTAGATTACTTGGTCATCGACCTTCCTCCAGGCACCGGCGACGCTCAGCTCACCATGACTCAAACTGTACCAGTCAGTGGTGCCGTCATCGTCACCACACCTCAAGATGTCGCCATGATCGACGCCAAGAAGGCCTACAACATGTTTGGGGAAACAAACGTCCCAATCTTGGGAATCGTCGAAAACATGAGTTACTTCCATTGCCCTGAGTGCGACCACGAGAGTCATATTTTTGGTCACGACGGTGCCCGAGTCTGGGCCGAATCCTTGGGAGTTCGCTTCCTTGGCAACATCCCGATCAATCTCAAGATTCGTGAACACGGAGATGATGGCATCCCAGCAGTCATCGCCGAAGACACGCCCAAGGCAGTTCGGGACGCTTTTCGCAATATCGCCGAACAAGCGGCTTCGGCAATCTCCATGCGTAACCATGCCGGAGAAAACGAGGCACCTCTTGAATTGTCCAACTAGCCCGTCCTTCAAGCCCCGTTTTCCGGGGATTTGGTAGGGCCACAAGGTTAGGGTCGCCCGAACATGCGACCTGCCCAAGAAAAACGATCGCGGCTTTTGTCCTCTGGGATGAAGGCCGCGATTTCTTTGCCGAAATCAGCCAGGTTTTTCAGCCTTCTGGAAGGATCAGGAAAAGTCGCCCGCTCAATAAGCTCTCGAAGTTTGTCGGGAATACCACGAGGAAGTTCGTCCAGCCAAGTGCGATCGCCGACAGAAATCCTCATGAGTACATCCTCTGGATTGTCGTCCACCTGAGGCATGCGCAACGACAAACACGCAGCAAGGCCGCGAGCCAACGAATATACATCAGCCAACCAAGTCACAGCTCCCCAGCGGTCATCCACGACCTCGGGCGCAAGCCAATGAGGACGCCAATCTCGCATTTTCTTCGGGTCAATCCCTGTGCCTTGCCACGCCAAACCAGCACCGAGAATTCCACATTGTCCCTGTTCGTCAATGCAGAGACTCCGTGGTTCGATTTCCCGATGAACAAGGCCACGGCGGTGCGCTCGGTCCAAAGTAAAGGCCCAAGCTCGAAACGCACCCAAGAGTGCATGAAGGTGGCCAACATTGCTCAACAGTGTTCGAGCAGCCTCTTCGACTGAACCCCAGATCCCCTCCCCTACCTCTCCTTTGATTGCTCGATCCATGCCCAATTTGCCACCGCAGTCCAAGACCTCATCAAAGACCTGCTCCAAGGTGCGCCCAAGAAAATGCTCTCGCAAGATAAAGGGCACTTGGTTCAGCCGTCCCATGTCCACGATCGGCACAAACCCTTCGCCTTGGTAGGCCATTGCATGGCGGACAGAGGCCTCGATTCTTTTTCTCTCAATCGGAGTGAACCAAGCACGCAAGACGACCAGCTCCCGAACCTGTTCCAATTGCCCAGACCCCAAGCGGTAGACAGTGCCCAGGGCAACGTCAGGAAGGCGTCGTTCGATCGGAAAAGCCTTCAGGTCAAGGCGCACCTCCTCAGCATGAATCGCCGACTGAAGTGATTCAGTGGCGCCAAATGCCTGATCAAAGAAGTTGCCACAATTGAAATAGCTGTCCAGATCTTCGGAGAATTGAGGAAACTCACTCTTGATAGCAGCAAGGTCCACAGTTTCACCGCCATTCATCCGATCTTGGATCGAACCGATCAGTTCAGCGAGTTCTTCTTCAGATGAGTATTCGGTCATCCGAAATAGGCCATTTCCTTGAGAACCTTGTGTAGCTTCTGCTGCGCTCGGTGAAAAAGCACGTTGACGGCGTTCGCTTGCATGT
>JAJRYU010000818.1 GCA_024275615.1 Planctomycetota bacterium | reverse complement strand
CTTCTTCAAGGTCATCAACGATGAGTGTGGCGAAACCGCACTCGCGTCCTCGATCATCGTATGGCGCATCTTGGGGATCTTGGTGATGACAGGGTTGGCCTTTGGCGCTTCCGCAGGCACGCTTTTGGGACAGAGTTTGGGTGCAGGCAAACCCGAATTGGCCGAACGCTACGGCTGGACCGCAGCCAAACTGGGGTTCCAGTTCAACGCCTTGTTGGGGTTAATCGTCTTTGCGTTTCCAGCTGCCATCCTGGGTCTTTTCAGTGAAGATCCCGAGGTCGTGGCATTGGGAAAAGCGCCCCTCAGACTCGTCGTCGTCTTCGGCTGCCTCGACGCTGTTGGGATCATCTTGGCGCGCGCCTTGTCGGCGGCTGGAGCAACCATCTATGTCATGTGGGCCGAGGTATTTGTCTCCTTGGGGTGCGTGATTCCTTTTCTACTCGCCGCCCAGGCCCTCTTTCCCGGGAATCTCACCGCCATTTGGTCCGCTTGGGTGGTCTACATGCTGACCTGGTTCTCGCTCATGGCTTTCAAGTTCAAGAGCGGGTCATGGAAGACCATTCGCATATGAACCATTGGGCCCGGAAACCTCCACCAGGCAAGAACTTAGAATCAAGCGCTTGACCCAAGCCCAAGCAGTGATACATTCTTTTCCCCAAGAGCGGCGGCAGAAGCGGCTGGACTCTGGGGAATGAAGAAATTCGGGGCGTGGCGCAGCCTGGCTAGCGCGCTGCAATGGGGTTGCAGAGGTCGGAGGTTCGAATCCTCTCGCCCCGACTATCGAGAAACCTGACACACATTTGTGTGCCAGGTTTCTTTCTTTCCGAGACCCTTCTTGGGCCCTATCAGGAAGCGCGCTGTCGACCGCCCAAAGACGCTATCCAACCCGAACAAAACCGAAGAGGCGGACAAACTCCAAAGGATGAGCAAGCATCCGTTACGCCCCGACTATCGAGAAACCTGACACACATTTGTGTGCCAGGTTTCTTTCTTTCCGAGACCCTTCTTGGGCCCAACCACACAACAATCCCATGCGAAGCGAACGGGAGCGCCGGACGTCGGTCCGGCATTTCTTCTTCTTCGCGAGAACAACGCTCGACACTCCAGATCGGTTCGCAAAACTCCTTTGAATTCAAAGCACGTCGAGGGCTTGATTCAAGTCAGCAATAATGTCTGGGACGTGTTCAATGCCGACAGACAACCGGATCATGCTGTGAGAAATCTCTGCGAGTTTCATATCTCGAGGATTGAGATCAGAGTGAGTCATCGTCGCCGGATGTTCGATGAGAGTTTCAGTCCCACCTAAACTGACGGCAAGCTTGCAGAGTTTGAGGGCATTCAGAACCAGGAATGCTTCTTTCTCGCCACCCCGAACATCGAAAGCAATGAGACTACCTGGCCCCGAGCACTGGTTCCGCCAAATGGCATCTTGCTGCTCACCCAATTCGCCAGGATAGTAGACCTTTGTGATCGCCGGATGCACTTTGAGCATCTCAACAATCTGCAGGGCATTAGCCTGTTGCTTTTCCATGCGGATGCCAACGGTCTCCATGCTGCGCAACATCATCCACCCGTCAAAGGGCGAAGCCATGCAGCCGAAAATAGTCCGCATCTCGCTAATGGGCCCGATCATCTCTTGGCTCCCCAACACAGCACCTGACACCAAGTCACTGTGGCCGCCAATGAACTTAGTTGCGCTATAGAGGCTGATATCTGCACCTAGTTTGAGCGGCTGTTGAAAAACCGGCCCCATGAACGTGTTGTCAACCACGAGCAAGATCTTGTGGTCATCGCGACTAAAACGTGCGCACAGCTCCACACAACGTTTCAAGTCAGTCATCTGATTTGATGGGTTAGCCGGTGTCTCGACGTAGACCATTTTGATTCGCTCTGCGTCTTTTTCCAGTAGGGACTCAAGCTCATCACAAAAGCGGCTTCCGGCGTGAATCCACTGGCATTCCATGTTCCAGCGGGGCAACATCCGACTCATGAAATAGTGGGTGCCGCCATAGACTGGCGTTGTTGTCACGACGATCTCACCCGGCGCAAGGTGAGCCATCACTGTCGCGGTAATACCAGCCATGCCACTGGCAAAAACCAAGGAACTCTCGGCGCCTTCCCAAACAGCGAGCCGGTTCTCCAAGATCTCCAAGTCGGGATTGTTAATGCGACTGTAGATGAGACCAGGGTCTTCCCCAGGTTCGCGCTGCCTCAAGCCGTAGGCGAGTTCGAAAAACTGTTTGCCCTCTTCGGCGGTTGGAAAAACAAAGGTGCTCGTTAGGAAAACCGGCGGCTTGACGGACCCTTCCGATCGTTTCGGATCATAACCATATCCGAGCATGAGGGTTTCGGGATGCAGATCACCATCGTATTTCATTTTGATTGTCCTGTGATTGCGCTGAGCATTCCTAATCTATTCGTCAGCATGAGCCGAACGAAGAAGACCTAGATTTTTAACAACCAGGGCTAAGCGACGCTACTACCACCGACAATCCTCTACTTCATTGAGGCACCAACTTTGAATGCCTCCAACGTCACGCTCTAAACCGGAATATGGAGTCAAGTTGGGAATGGGGTCTTGAAGTATATTCATATTTGCGCATATAGTGTCCTATGGTCAAGATTCAACCTGAACTAACTTTCAAGGCACTGGCGGATCAGCAGAGGCTCCGCATTCTCAGCATTCTCATGGACGGTGAGATTTGTGTCGGGGATTTGGTCGACGTCCTCGGCTCTCCTCAACCCACCGTCTCAAGGCACTTAGCAGTTCTGAGAGATGCCGGGCTCGTTGTCGCCCGCAAACACGGATTGTGGGTTTTTCACAGCCTCTGCCAACCAAGCGATGAGTTTGGCAATGCCATCATGCTGGCCGTGACCTCTTGCGCCACAGCCAACAGAGAAATGTTGAAAGACCGCAAGCGAGCCAAACGCTTGCGACAAGTGGATGGGTGTTGCCCTGGGCTGAACGATGACAACCCCTGCGGCAAAAAGACGGTGGAGAACATCGTACGATGACGAAGAGAATCGCCATCAACGGTTTCGGGCGAATGGGCCGCTTGGCCTTTCGTGCCCTTTGGGACCGGCAAGATCTGAAAGTTGTTGCGATCAACGAACCTCACGCCACGGCAGAAGTGCTCAGCACAATCACAGAATTCGACAGTGTTCAGGGCAGGTGGTCCCACGCTTGTTCCTCAGAGAGCTCCCATCTCATCGTCGATGACAAGAGAATCCCGGTTCTTGACCAACAATGCCCGGGGGAGTTGCCATGGGACGATCTTGGCGTCGACATCGTCATTGAGTGCAGCGGCAAGTTTCGCACAACTCCTCTCCTGGAACCCCACTTCGATCAAGGCGCCAAACGTGTTGTTGTCTCGGCTCCGGTCAAGGATGGCCCACCCAATATTGTTCTTGGAGTGAATCACGACGCCTACGATCTCGCCCATGAACGTATCGTCACTGCGGCTTCCTGTACGACAAATTGCTTGGCTCCCGTTGTTAAGGTTATGCACGATCGCATCGGCATCGTTCGCGGCTTGGTGACAACGATTCACAATCCGACAAACACACAGTCGGTCATCGATGCTCCCCATGAAGACGCAAGAAGAGCACGTTCCTCCCAGCTCAGCCTAATTCCGACCTCAACCAATTCAGCCACCGCCGTCACCATGATTTTCCCGGAGCTCAAGGGTAAGCTCGATGCCATCGCGGTTCGAGCGCCAGTCCAAAATGCATCGATCACCGATTGTGTATTTCAAGTCGAGAGAGACACCAGTGTCAAAGAAGTAAACAATCTTCTTGAAGAAGCGGCCGCATCCGATCGTCTCCACAACATCCTTGGCTTCGAAACCCGGCCCTTGGTGAGCTGCGATTTCGCCAATGACGCCAGGAGCTCCATCATCGACGCTCTTTCCACACGAGTCACAGACAAACGCCTGGTAAAAGTATTGGCTTGGTATGACAACGAATGGGGCTATGCCAATCGTCTGGTCGAGCTTGTAGCATTGGTCGCGGAGAAGATGGCTTGAACCATTCGCTCCGGGACTACGGCATCGTCACAGGAGCGTATTGGGGATTCACCCTCACCGATGGTGCCCTACGCATGCTCGTGCTCTTACACTTGCATGAGCTGGGACACAGTCCGATGGCAATTGCGGCCATGTTTCTCTTCTATGAGGTTTTCGGCGTGATCACCAACCTCTTGGGTGGCTGGGTCGGAGCAAAATTCGGTTTGAAATCGACTTTGGTAACTGGCCTCTCACTGCAAATTATCGCCTTGTCACTGCTGCTCGTCGACCCGATAGGGCTGACCGTCCCTTTGGTCATGACAGCGCAGGCGCTGTCCGGGGTAGCCAAGGATCTCACGAAAATGAGCTCCAAGAGTTTCGTCAAGTTGATCATTCCAGCCGAGGACCACAAGGGCCTGATGACATGGATCGCCATTCTTACCGGGTCCAAGAACGCCCTAAAGGGAGTCGGCTTTTTCTTGGGCGGACTTTTGCTCACAACGCTTGGTTTTCGTGGGGCATGTTTGTTGATGGCAAGTCTGTTGGTGATTCCTCTTGTTGTCGGTCAAATTTTTCTGCCTCGTGCATCCGGCAAATCAAAAGCACCAATCAGCATTCGAAACGTCTTTTCAAAAGACGCTCGACTTAACTGGCTATCAGCAGCGCGGCTCTTCCTCTTTGGATCTCGCGATGTGTGGTTCGCCTTAGCCCTGCCCTTGTTCCTATCGACAGCGCTTTCATGGTCTTTCAGTGAAGTAAGTGGATTCTTGGCTCTTTGGGTTATTGGCTACGGCATCGTGCAAGCCGTGGCTCCGCGTTTCGTCGGGCGCTCCAACTCTGGTGCTCCCAGCGCCAAGCAACTTGGGGTTTGGACTGCTATTCTCACCTTGCCGCTTGCGGCCATTCTTGCTGGCCTGCAATTGGGTGCCCCTGCTGGCCCAACGATCATCGTTGGGCTTGCTCTTTTTGGTTTCGTTTTCGCAGCCAACAGTGCGATCCACAGTTTCTTGGTCGTGGCCTATGCCGAGAGTGACAAGATCGCGCTTCGTGTTGGTTTCTACTACATGGCAAACGCCATGGGACGTCTTGTTGGCACGCTCCTATCTGGCACCATTTTCCAATGGGCGGGAAACGCAGAATCTGGCTTGTCAGCCTGCCTATTCACCTCAATCGCATTCGTGCTCTTGTCAGCTTGCCTTTGCCGACCACTCGCCGCCGCAGAACGTCGGCAGATGGCATGAAACAAGGCCGGGATATCTTCACGTCAGTGAAAATCCATCCTCAGAATAATCCCACCGCCACCGACAACAAAACCTGGGTCCTTCAGTGAAGGTGCGAGAATTCCCGTGAGAGGCTGGCTCTTTTCATGGTGGATTGATTGCCATGTCTTGCCACTGTCTTGTGTTTGATAAAGGTGCCCCGACATCGAAGTGATCCATCCCCACGCCATGGTCGAAAATGCCAGAGAATTGAGCTTGTCCTGCTGGGGAAACTCTTGGGTCACAAATGTTCTGCCAAGATCATTGCTCTTCAACAGGACACCCGGCGATCCACAGATCCAGATTTCATTCTCACCTTGGTAAGCAATACCGCGCAGGTATCCGTCGCCAACGATTTGTCCCAGCCAATTGCGACCACCGTCGTTTGTGACCAGGACAACCCCATTGGTTCCGGCGATCACGCCGTGCATTTGATCTCGGAATTGAATAACCCTCAAAGACGATTTCGCGCAATTCCTCGGGACGGTCAGACTCTTCCAAGTCTTGCCACCATCATTCGAACGGAGCATAACGGCTACCCCTTCAATAGATCCGATGGCAAAACCTATTTTGGGCGAAACAAATGTCACTCCAGACAACCACTCATGGCCTTCTCTCACCTGCAACCAAGTTCTTCCCGAATCGACTGATCGGATGATTCGCCCCCCCAAACCAACGACGATGATGGTCTCATTGGTGACAAAGCAAGCATCGTAGAGGCGCTTTGATGTGGTAGAAGAAACACGCGCCCATGACTTCCCTCCGTCTTGCGTGCGCAGTAATTCGCCGGGATCGTCTTCGAGATTGCCACCGATGGCGATTCCCAAGAGGCGGTCTTGATTGAACCGCAGACCCGTGAGCAAAGTCTTGGTCGCTGCCGTTTCGATCCGCGAGATTTTGACGGCGTTGGGAGTTTCTTTGGCTTCGGAGAGAATGGCTGGGTTCTCGCCAAGACGCTTTGCTCCCGAACTCTGCGAGCCAACTTTTGTCCCACTCGTTTCCTCCTCATACTCCCTCATCGGGACAAGAACGAGGACCCAAGTGACACCGACAACGAGTAGCAAGATTCCGGTGACAATATATGGTTTCATCGATTCCTGCCTTCCAAGTCAACTGATCACAGCGTGAATACCACTTGGGGAGCTAACCTCTTGAAGTTCACTTGCCATGCAGCTTGAGGTCGGGGGCTTTTTTGCCATCACGAATATAGCGATCCAACCACATTTTGGTTAACTCAGAAACCTCCAATCGGTGCTCGGATAGGCTGTGGTCACTGCCCTCAAGCATCACCAGGCGGTAAGGATGGTTTACTTTTTGAAGTGCTTCGGCCAAGGAAAGGCTGGAACCCGGGAGAATTCGCCAATCCGCTGTCCCATGAAGAATCAGGATGGGCGACTTGCTCTTGAGCTCATCCGGCCAAGCAATGACTGATCGTT
>JAJRYU010000817.1 GCA_024275615.1 Planctomycetota bacterium | reverse complement strand
TCCGTTGCAAATCTTGAAGACGCATCGTTTCTTGAACAACAGTCAGTATTGGGCGATTGATCAAAGGCGGAATTGGATTCAAGACCAGCTCGACAGGACACTGAGATATGCCGTAAAGCACGTTCCCTATTATCAACGCACATTGTCACAGTATGAGTCACGATTCAGTGAGATGGTTGATAATCTGGACTTGCGCGAACTCCCCATTCTTACGAAGCAAATCGTCCGTGAGAATTTCGATGAGTTGTGTGCACCCAAGAACAGGTATTTCTCCACATCAAACGTTAGCCAAACCAGTGGATCTACGGGAACGCCTATGCGCTTCTTGTTGGACCAGCAGTCCCATATCAATCAATTTGCTGCGATTTGGCGCGTGCTGAATTGGACGGGATACAAGTTTTCGAACAGGTATGCTAGCATCGATTCCACACTTGAAGAAGAGACCGATCGTCTTTTTAAGTTCAACCCGAGACAGAACTGTCTCAACATTCCCTTCGTGAATCTTCGAGCTGAAAATGTGAAGGATTGCATTGGAAAACTGAAGCAATTTGATCCAGTGGTAATCAAGTCATACCCCTCGGCATTGTCATTGTTTTGCCGTTGGTTGCAGGAAGCCGGGATCGACGATTTCCACTCGCCTGCTGTCTTGACTTGCGCTGAGACCTTGCTTGACCATCAGGAACGCACGATTCGTGAGGTCCTACATTGTCGGCTTCACGATTTTTATGGTCAAAATGAACGCGCCTGTATTTTCAGCACTTGTGAAGAGGGGAGATACCACATTCATGAAGAATACTCTTTCGTCGAGCTGATCAATCGTGACGGCGAAATGGCTGAATTCAAGGATCAGGCTGAAATCGTGACGACGAGTTTTCACAATTTCGCAATGCCGCTCATTCGCTACCAAACGAATGATCTGGCGATGGTCGATGACGGAACTCCTTGCCACTGTGGGCGGACTTACAGGACTGTCGATAGGGTTCTTGGGCGTGTCCAAGATTTCATCTTGACGCCGGAAGGGCGTCAAGTAACTCGATTGGATGTGCCATTTAGATTCTCACCAGGCATTCAGGAAGGACAAATCGTTCAAGAGACTGTCGATGAAGTACACCTGAGACTCGTCAAAGCTGCGACCTTCCAACAGAAAGATCTCGATAATCTCCTGTATCAAATGAAGTTGCGGCTTGGAGACGACATCAAGATCGGGCATGATTTTGTCGATGACATTCCTTTGGGCAAGAATGGCAAGAAGAAGTTCGTTGTTTCGTCCCTTGAATCGCGCCCTTAGAGGCGAGAGTGGTTGTGTGTTGAAGTTCCCTATGAATACAGTCGACAAGCCATTTGACCCTTGGCAAAAGCGACCACTAACCTGAAATCGGAGAGGCCGTCTCGTGCCCCTCGAGGAAAATCCAAGAAGAACTTATGTGCGGAATCGTCGGAGCTGTATTTAAGCAAGGTGTCAATGAGAATCTGATCAAAGAAATGATCGGCCTCTTGGCGCATCGGGGGCCAGATGAACAGAGCGTTCATTTAGAAGGCAGCGTCGCGCTTGGATTTGCCCGGCTGAGTATCATTGACCCTCTGCAAGGACACCAGCCGATCTTCAATGAAGACAAGAGTGTTGTTATTCAATGCAACGGCGAAATATACAATCATCTTGAAGAACGAGAGGCCCTAAGCAAGCAAGGACATGATTTCGGCTCTCATTCTGATGCCGAAGTGATCCCTCATCTCTATGAGACTCATGGCGAGAGTTTTGTTGAACATCTCGATGGAATGTTCTCGATCGCCCTGCTCGATCGTCAAAGTGACAAACTGATCTTGGTTCGTGACCGTCTCGGGATCAAACCACTCTATTTCCTTGAAACGGATAGCGGTTTCTATTTTTCGTCTGAGATGAAGGCCTTTTTGGTTGTTCCTGACTATGAACCTTCAGTAGATCGCTTGGCTTTCGATCAGATGTTGACTTTCAAGCATGTACCCGGTGACCGCTGCTTGCTGGCGAACATTCGCTGTGTCTTGCCCGGGCACTCCTTGGTTATGGACCTTGGCAACCACAGTTTTTGCGTGAAGCCTTACTATCAGATCCCCAATCGACCACAGCGCAAGAACTCTGTGAATGTGTCTGCCGTCGCTGCGGAGGTACGTAGTCTTCTTGACGACGCAGTCGAACGACGTTTGATGAGTGACGTGCCTTTGGGCGTGGCGCTGTCAGGTGGCTTGGATTCGTCGGCCATCGTCGCATCGGCTGCGCGAGTGACCGATCAGCCTCTCAAGACATTTTTTGTCAATATCGGCGAAGGGGCGGGTGAGTCTGAATTCGCGCGCATGGTCGCTGATCGCTACAAAACAGACCATGAGGAATTCAATCTAGTTCCTGATGAGTTGAAAGAGATCGTGCCAAGAGTAATGTGGCACGTGGAGGAGCCCATGTCGGTTGCCGAAATTTCGACCTACTACTTAGGGAAGATGGCATCAAAATTCGTCAAAGTCCTACTTTGCGGGGAAGGTTCAGACGAGCTCTTCGGCGGCTATTCACGTTTTCAACCCCTCAACATGTTTTCAGTCTTGCCCAAGCCCGTGCTTGAATGGGGCTATGTTCGAGGCCTAAACGGCTTCACGCGTGGGCAGAGAAAACAGCTGGCAAGCAATGAACAACGCCCTTTTGTGGGTCCCAATGGCAGCACGAATCTCGATGCTTTTCTGAACAATCCCGGCGAGAGTAAGCTCAGTCAGTTTCTGCGCTACGAGTTGGCGGAACAGCTCCCTAATCTTCATCTCATGCGAGTCGACAAGTTGATCATGGCTCATTCGGTCGAAGCGCGTGTGCCTTTTCTCGATACGCGATTGGTCGACTATGTCGCCAACCTGCCTGCCGCTCTCAAGGTCCAAGGTATCCGCGAAAAAGTACTCTTGAAACTCGCGATGAAAGAAAGATTGCCGCAGGCGATCATTGATCGTCGAAAGCTCGGGTTTAGCAATCCGGTGAAGGCTCTTTTTCAAGGCGAATTTCGGCACACTTGCTATGCCGAACTGTGTGACGCGAAAGCGACTCTTGAACCATTTTTTTCGTTTCTCGCCATCGAGAAACTTTTTGCATCATTGGGTGGAAAAGGGCTCCTGAGTCAACCTGAAATGAAGATCTTTCACATCTACTTGTTTCTAAAATGGCATCAGGTGTTCGTCGAAGGCGGTTTCAGGAGTTTGGCGAAATAGCCGATTCACATTCTCTTTTTGGCGTTGCGCGAGGCAGCAACGATTTAAGGCGAGTAAGGCTGAAAGTCGGTTCTTGAGAAATCACTTTCCACTCGGAAGAGCCAGACCTTGCGGTCCTTCTCAAAATCGATCAACTCACGGTTCATACTGTCGCCCATGTCATGTGCCCAGATGACGGGTGCGTTCTTGAGATCTGCCTTGTTGTAGACCCATTCAAAGTGAAAGGAGTGTTCTTCGCCGTATCGTACAAAAACCAAATGTCTTGATGACCCGCCAGCAGACAGCTCATCTTCCAGTTTCGATTTTTGGACAAGAAAGGGTGTCGGAAGACTGGAATTGAGGCGTTCGCGGCATTCAAGAACGACGGCAACGAGTGGCACTATGATGAGAACGCTGACGATTATGGCGCCGATTGGGCGACCTCGAAAACGGACCTTAGAAAGCCGCCAATAGCCCGTCGCGACGAGAACGGCTAGGACCACGACGAAGGGTGCGACATAGTGAGTAAAGAAGAAGAACAGCCCGGCCATTCCCAACGCACCCAGGGCCAACATCGTCAAGAGAAGGAGGTGGCTTGGGCGGCGAAAACTAGGGATCGCGAAAAGAAGCCCAATGAGTGCCACCGGTGAAAGAAAGAAACGAATGGCGAAATTTAGTTTGCCTTTGTTCGCTGTCAGGAAGTCTCGGATGCTCTTGCGGTGCATGTCGTAGGATTGTGAAAAGAACACCTCCGCAGCGGCCATTTCGGGGTGGCGAAACTTGATCGGTGGTTTTTTCTCTTGCCAGACGAAGGTCGGTGTGGACTCATATCGGGTGGAATACAATGTGTAAGGGTGAGTCGTGACCTTGCCAGTCGTTCCAAGGTTGTAGCAGGCCAGCGACGCGATGATGACAACGGCGCCGCAAGCGAAACCCTTGGCGGCCGCACCAAGGTTTGGTCTTGCTTTCTTAAACAACCAATACAAGAGCTGGGCCGAAATCGGAACGAAAAGGAGGACCCCTTCAAAAGGTCGTGAGAATGCCAAGATACCTAGGCCCAGAGTCAAGAGAAGGCCCAAAGAAAACGAGGAGTGTTCACTCAGTCGTCTCCATGAACCAACGACGATGGCACCGCCGATGACTGCAAGCCCTCCTCCCATGTATCCTTGGGCCCAATAGCTCAGGATCATGACATGGCTGAAGACAATAATCGTGGTGATCAGTGCAATGGCGTTGGGAACGAAAGCCCGAATCGCCCAGAACAAACTGAAGGTCATGCCAGCAGCAATGAGCCATACGCCAACAATAGGATCTCCGCCGAGCACATTTCCGATCGCGAGTGCGAGTCCTTGGCCTGGAGGGAACCGACTAAAAACCGCAGGTGTTTGACACAGGTGCATCGATTCGAAGAATGTCCAAAGTGGGTGGCTGGGGTATGAGAGCTTTCCGGCGCCAAGTGTGTCTGCAACCAAGAGATGGTTGAATTCGTCGTGGATGATGGGTTGAGGCTTACCAAGGAGAAAACTTGCCGCCGCTGGGGCTAACCCACCGAACAAAGAGACCAAGAGATATGTGTACCAATTGGCCGGTCGCCGCAACGTGAAGCTGTCAACCATCCGCTGTTCGAAAGCTGAGCCGAAGCGCCAAAGCAGGATTCCGACGGCAAGGGCGACAAGCATCGCGATGCCTTCGGGTCTTGAAATCAAATACTGTTGCATGAAAAACTCACAGGGCAGTAGATTGAAGTCCACCAGGGGCGAGTGGTGGACATGCGCAAGACATCCATAGCCATTGAACCCAAGAGTTGGTTAACGAGATTCGATGGGACGCAACAGGATCCTGCTAAATCACGCCCTCATCTTGCAAGCGAAATATGGGAGCAATTTGACTATTTGAAGAGCGTGTTCTGTCTTTGAGCAGTCTCGACATGGTATCCGCAATCATGACCGAAGTCGTTCATTCGCCCTGCCCATGGAACTCAAGGGAGGTTGGCTCTGAAGCCAACACATCCGTGCCACGCGCTGTCCGACAAGTCCCCGTGCGCTTCAATTCCTGACGTCGGAGCCAAGTCACCGTTTCAAGGCTCAGAGGATAGTTATTTCAGTGGCGGCACTCAGAAGCACTCCATTGGCTGTCGAAAAGAGCGCTTGGAAACTCCCCAATACCATAGGCGGAAAGCTGGCGGGGATGAATCCCTGAACGACTTGAGTCCCGGCGGGCCCCGTTGTTGCAAAGGCGTTCAAGAGTGTTGTTGGGTTGAAACCGTCCCAGACGACAAAGACATCGCCGAAATTTGGCCAACCCAATAGGCCCAAATCGAACGATCCAGCCGAAGAAATGAATGAATTGCGATTCAGAGGTCCGACGATCAGCTGAAAAGCAGAATTAGGGTTACCCAAGAAATTGAATTGGATTTGCGCGCCTGCCGGAATATCCGCGAAGAAGGGGCCGTTCTCGCCAAGAACCGGACCAAAACCGTTGCCATCGACTGAACCGGTGAAGGAGAGACTTGCCTGTGGGCGATTCGCCTGGCCAGTGTCATGTTGAATCAACTCAACATCATCGATCAGCACACCGTTGCCACCGATACTGTAGCCATCCTTCTGCCTGAAAATGATATGCATATCGGACGTAAGGGTCATGCCTGCAGTCGTTGCGGCAGCTGTCATGTCAATTGTGTATTGAACCCACGATTGCGGACCATTGATATGACTATTCAAGAGGATTTCGCTGTTTCCGTCGGAAAGGAAGACGCCGTCTTCTGGGTCATTCTCGTCATCAGTCTCTTTGTAGCGGTATTTCAAGATGGCGCCATTGGTCGCAGCAAGGTCAGCGTGCAGAATGGCCTCGTTGGTTGATTCATTAGAGATATTGAAGGAATCCATGATCAGCGATGGGCCGCCGCTACCTGGTGAGACACTGCCGAATGTTCCAGATGTCAATTGCCCAAAGAAAGTGTCACTTTGGAAATTCCAAGCACCATCATTTGGCAAACCGGAACTGAAGTCTTGGACATAGGGTGCCTTGGCTGCAATCTTTGGAATGACGACGACTTCCGCTATTTTTGTTATCGAGTCAGTGCCGAAACTGTTGCTGACTGTCAAAGTGACATCGTATGTTCCAGGGTTGACCCAACTGAAAACTGGTTCCTTGGCCGTAGAATCGATTACGCCATCACCGTCGAAGTCCCAGGATCGAGAACTGGGTACACCCAAGGATTCGTCGCGGAATCGGACGGGAGAACCGACAAGAGTTGGTGTTGATTTGGAATCAAAATCGGCCGTGAGAGGACCAGGTGTTTGATCGCAAAGCAAAGGCAACATGATTTGTAGGGATGGATTCAAGATGGATGTGCCTGCATTGAAACCGATTGCCAGGCCACATCCTCCGTTGGTGTGAATGCCGATGACTTTTCCCGTGGCGACATTGATGATCGGCCCACCGGAATTGCCACCCTGAATGTCGACCATGTGTTGAATGATGTTTGCTGGTTGTCCAACAATGGGACCAGAGTCGGTTTGTAGGACATGGTTGTTGACGCCGGAGTCGATGCCATAACCGATCACTTCAACAGTAGATCCTGTTGCCGGGATCGAAGACGCTAGGTCAAAGAAGCCATTGACAGTAGCGGCGTCTTGCCCCAAGTTATTTTGCAAGAGACGGAAGATGCCCCAGTCAAACCCCGTGCCAGCCAGGGCGAACGTGATACTAGATTGGTCGATAGCGAATTGATCGCTCACCGGCGGAAACTGGATGGCGCCGTTGGCAAGCGATGGTGGCACATTGAATTGCGCCACGCTGAAACTGGCAAAGAAAAAACAATGCCCGGCGGTCAGTCCGCAAGAATCCGGCGAAATGAGAAAAGCTGAACATACGATTGGCACAGGTCCAGTTGTGTCGACGATGCGGGCCACTCTTGAGTCGACGGCCAAGACCCGATCATCAGTACCGCAAATGAGCTCAGGGGGCATATTGTAGGGAATGCCAACATGGAGTCCCGCGATCGAGATTGACGCTGTTGAAAAGGGCGCAACGACCAACTCAACATTCAACGTGTCACCGTTAAAAAATGCCGAATGGTTTTGCCATTTCGCTGCCTCGTTGACGGAAAGCAAGTGTATTTCACCAGTGAGGGGAGATGAAATCCTGATCAAGTCATTGGGCCCAAGATTGACAGCGTCAAATACGATTCTCAGTGATGACATGCTTGGCAAAGAGATCTGGTGGCTCCAAACCGTTTCAACGGTCGGCTCTGTGTTCGTGCGAATCCCAGAAGAAACATTGTATGTTTGGTAGTTGAGAACACTCGACAACGGAACACTGTAGCCCTGTTGTCCATGTGCGAACTCCGTAAGCAGAGCCGAGAACAGAAGAGGCAGGATGAGCCTGAAGAACATAGTAGATCTCCCTTAACGTTCGCATCGCAACGGGAGCAGATGCCAAATCGGTAGAGTGACAACTAGCCTCTGCCATGTGAGCTATTGATGTCTCAGTCCGGCTGGATTTACGCGAAATGTGGCGCTCTTCATGAAGGCTAGGAAAGGTGAGATGAAGCTATCTTGTTTTGATCAAAGCGTCAAGATCGAGTGCAGCTTCCATTCCTTGCCTCATCGCCTGGTGCATGTTTGGATAGCAAAAACCACCTTGGCGGCCGACCGAACGTAAGTTGGGAATCTGACTGACGTAACTCGCTATTTTCGCCAGCGATTTCTCGAATTGCAGATCGAAAATCGGATATCCGTGCTCTTCTTGCAAGGGGAAACACTCAACGACTTCACTCGGTGAGAGGATGCCTTCTTCCTCAAGTTCGGCCAGAACCTGCTCTTTCACCTTGGGATCATTGCGCCAGATCGGGTCGCCGACTTCGCACGTCATTTCCACCAGCAGGATGGAATGACCTGAGGGAGTCACTTCCATTCCGCTTCGCGAAGGTTCAGAAATCCGTGTGAATATCCGGTTGCGGTAGTAAATATACAAGGCGTTTAGGATGCTAGGTTTGTTGACGAGCAAACCCAATACGACGATTTGTCGAAAGCGAAGGTCTTCGGCGCAGTGAACGAGGGTTTCATTCCTGGGCACTAGACTTCTGACCAAGTTGTTGATCGGGATAGTGGAAACACAACCCGAGCAGCGTATGGTCTTCTCGTTTTGCCCATCGGACACGATGACTTCGGTAACCTCACCCTCGTGGATACGGAGACTCTTAAGTTCGTGATTGAGCAGAATCTCTCCGCCGCTGGTTGCGATGGCTTGAGCAAGAGACCGTGGCATCATTCGCGATCCCTGTCTTGAGAACCAAATGGTCTCTTCGCGTGTTGCACTTTCAACTGTCGCGTTTCTTCCTTCTTTGAAACCCAACCAACTCAACATTTTCTTGAATACATCCAGGGCGCTGAGACGAGGCATTTTGGCGCGAATGAAGAGTGCGGATAGTTCGCGGGGATGAATACCCCAATAGCGATGGGTGAAGTCCCGGAAGAAGTGCCGGTAGAGAGGTGCGCCGTAGAGTTTTATGAGTGCTTCTTCTGCATTTTGTCCTTCAAACTTGTTGAAGTGATTCTTAAGCTGCTGCCACATCAAGCCGGCGAGAGCGTAGGTTAGGAACCAACTCGGCACTCCCGTAATGAGATTAAGGAATTTGAGGGGATATCGCTGGTAGCCCTTGCCATAGCGGATGCGAGCGACTTTTTCGCAAGGAATCAAGTCTTCTCCCATGAGCGACTGGATGTCTGCCATGATCTCCTTGTCTTCGGCATGAAGATGATGGACGCCAACGTCATAGAAGTTGTTGCCACGCCGGTGACCAGCCGCCAAGCCGCCGACGTCCTCATTTTTTTCGACCACGACAACTGGAGTGCCTTGACGAGAAAGTGCGCGAGCCGCATAGAGCCCACATACCCCCGCTCCGAGGACTACGATCGGGAGCTTCTGCTTAGCCGTCATGACGATTCTTGATCTTGTCGCGTTGCAACTCGTGAGCGGCGACAATGGGGCTGTCTGGAAGTTCGATGTCGTCCCAGGTGATGGCCTCATCTATGGCCACTGGACGTTTCAAACGAGGTTTCGCATCACCTTCGGTGTCGAGCAACCATATCGGGATCAAGCCGCTCTGGTCAGCGATCTCCTGCTTGTCGATCAGTCCGTAGATTTCGTCCCCTCCGATTGCACGGCTAATAGAGTCTCCGGGCATGAGGTCTTTCTTGGCAAAGCTGAAAACATCGGTTGGACGCTCCAATTGAGGCACCAAGATTGGATCGTTGCATTCGGCACTACGCCAAATTGCACGTGGTGTTTCCAAATGACAGAGGTGGTAGGGCCGATAAAACAGATAAAACGGACCATCGCCAAGCTTGTAGTATTCCAAGTACTGTGACTGAAGTTTGTCTTCGCAACGGCCGACGACAAAGACACCGCCCCCTGGTTCGGCGCCGAGGATGTAGTCAACGACGCCCGTATCGCCATAGCGCGTGAAGTCAAATTTCGAAAACACCTCGCGGACGTCTCCCGCCTTTGGTCCCTCCATTCCCCGGGTGAATGGCTGAAGACCCAGGCCGTTTGCCAAGACGGCCATCTCTATATTGAGTTTTGTCCCATCCGTGTAGGCACAGCACTGGATAGGATTGAGATTCCTAACTCGGGCTTCTTCTGCCAGAGAAGAAGCCGTGGCGTGGCGGCGCAAGAAACCCTTGATGTTTCCGGCCATGGAGATGTCAAACCCCCATAACTTGATTTCTTCGATCATTGTCGACAAGACGCCGTGCTGGTCGCCGGCGTCACTTGTCACAGTGACTCCGGATTTTTCCGCTTCGATTCTCAAGAGAGGGCCAAATGCCAAGTCGACCTCGGCATTCATAAGGACAACGTGGGCTTTCTTGCGAATTGCGCCCAGGCAAGCGTGAAGGGCAAATTCGATGGTGTTGGTTGATTCAACCAAGACGTCGAACTCAAGTGAATTTGAGTTCTCTTCAAGAAAGTGGGGCGCGGTGGTCAACAGGACGTTGTTTCGGTCTTGGGGAGAAGTCTTCTGATCCCAAAACTCAAATGGTTGGCCGTAAGCATTGGCTGCCGCTCGACAGGCATCTTGGTCAATGTCTGTGATGACGACCAGTTCCATTCCTGGAGTCTTCTTGATTTGGAGAGCGATGCCCAAACCCATGGACCCTGCACCGATGAGTGCAATGCGGATACGTTCAGCATGATTCTCACGTGCAATCAATGAGTTCAGCATCAAAAGACCCCTAATTGATGTGCCAAGACTGTGTGGTCATTCAAAAGAGGGCTCTCTCACAAGGCACAGAGTATGCGTGTCTGATCCGATGGCAGAGGATGGCATCATAACTGGCAAATTGCAAGAACGGCCTGCCCGCACCTGGGTTAATACGCGCCTCGCATGAAAAGGACTGCAGGAATGGTCTTGCAAACCAAGAGGATATCCTGGCGTAGAGACCAATTGTGGATGTACTCCAGATCCATCTGCATCCATTTATCGAAGGTGATGTTGTTGCGACCGGAGACCTGCCAAGTGCAGGTCAGGCCAGGTTTCACACTTAACCGCCGACGCTGCCAAGCCTCGTATTTTTCGACTTCCTGCGGCACAGACGGACGGGGTCCCACAAGGCTCATTTCGCCGCGGAAGACGTTCCAGAGCTGAGGCAGCTCGTCAATACTTGTCTTGCGGATGAAACTCCCAATGGATGTTATTCGCGGATCCTTCTTCATCTTGAATGCTGGGCCGGCTAGTTCGTTTTGTTCGGAAAGCGATGTTTTGAGGCCATCGGCATCGACGATCATCGAACGAAATTTGTAGAGCTTAAAGAGCCTGCCATGGAGTCCACATCTCTTTTGAGTATAGAAAACCGGACCCTTGGATGTTGTCTTGATGATAAGTGCGATGATGAGGAGCAGGGGTGCACACAAAAGCATAAGGGCAGCGCTTCCGGTGACGTCGAAAAGGCGTTTTACTACCAGCTTCCAGGGCTTTCCGGGCAGTGCCACGAATGACAAGTCATCAGCCCAACGACCATTCGTTTGTCTCAGATCTCCACGGCGTGAGGCGAACATTTCGCTTGGTGAAAGTCGCACGGGAATACCGATTGTCTCACACACAGCAACGGATTTGTTCATGCGATCGAATTGCGACCGAATTGGCAGGGTCATCCAGATTTCATCGACCACTTGGCTGGTCAGGATCTCTTCAATTTTCTCAACCGGGCCGAGATACCGAAGCGTCTCCTGCTGTGGATTGGTGGCATAATCTGTCGCACCACGCGTGGCGTCGATGTAGCCATTGATCTCGACAGGGAACAGGCAGTCATCTTGCCAGCGTTCGATCAGTTTGGACGATCGCAAGTTGTTGCCGACAATGACGATGGTCGCGGGGCAGCTATTCTTGGCGCGGTATGAGATGTACCCCGAAATAGCAAGCTGTAACAAGCCGTGAACGCAGACGGCAGCAAGCGACGCGACGCCGAAGACGCTCAGTGTTGAGATGCCGCGAAACCGGAACAGAACGTCGGAGAGATAAGCAACGGACAGCGCAACGACGAACGGAATGACCATCGCCTCACACGATGCCCTAAAACTTATGAGTCGCTTGGCTCGAAAAGTGCGGCGGTAAATGGCGAGGGAGCAGAACACCGCGCCGCCGAGAAAGGCCGGGATCAGTTGAACGATCTCGACTTTCTCCAGGCCATAGTCAAGGGATAGACTCAAGACCGACATGAGTGCGGTCACATGGAGCGTAAGGGCCATCAACAGGGCCGATTCGCGTTGAAAAATGAGGTTCATTTCGTCTACCTATGATTGTCTGCGGTGCAATTCACTCGGGGGGCGCCATACCACATAACAACAGTTGATCAGAGTAAGCGACGCCGAGCGCTGTTTCTACCAAATGGGAAAGCGAAATTGACAATCAAAACAAACAATACACTTGCCGACGATTCGCGCTACCCCCTTTTTGGACAAGTATATTGACTAGTTCTTCCTTTTTCTACACCTGATGAAGTTGCGTGGCGTTGCTTATCCTGGTTATATTCAGTAGTTAGCGTGTCTCGAGGCTTCGGGATTTTGACCCAAAGTGTGCCACGTCATGGGATAATCTCCCAGAGTTTTTTTTTGATCGCTATGTCGGGCTGCTTCTTTCCGAAGTGAAATATTGGCGGGAAGGATTTGGTGATCCGAAGAGATCCTCTCAAAAGTGCTCGGTGGCAAGAGAGAGGCACGCCTAGTCTCTCGTTCGGACGTGGTACCGGATGACGGATCCTTGAAGTTCCTTCCCACTACCCGAAACCTCTAAAGGCTTGGATTGGAGAGGCATTCGTGTCGATAGCGTTACCTATCGCGTACTGATGGAGTTCTTGTTCTGCATGTTGATGCAGGACAAGGGCACATTTTACTGCGGGAATCGGCAAGGCTGGAAGGATCCTAGCCGTTTCGCGTATAAGTTCCTTCTTGTGATCGCTAATGCACCCGTCTTCTCATATCTGAGCCAAGAGCGAAACAAAGATCCAGAGGAGTAATCAAGTCTATGGCCCTGAACAGTTCCCATCGGTCTTGGTGCCCTTTTCGCTTGGGGCGGCCGCACACCAAATGCTGTCGACGGGAGAGCAATTGATGGCCAAGACTCTGAAAGGAGGCTTACTCTTGTCAGCAGGTCTGGGGCTTGGGCAAGGGTTGAGCTTTCTCCGGAATCTCGTTGTTGCCAATTTCCTCGCTCCCGATGACTTTGGGATTGCGATGAGCTTCGCGATTACGGTCTTCCTCTTGGAGTCCTTAAGTGACATGGCTTGGGATCGGATGCTCGTTCAAGCTCCAGACGGCGACGACGACGAGCTGATGGCTTGCGCGCATTTCTTGACTTTCTTACGAGGTGTCATTTCCGCAACTGTGGTGTTCCTTATCGCTGGGCCCTTGTCGAAATACTATTCTTGTCCGGAGGCGCTGTGGGCCTATCGCACACTTGCTCTTGTCCCCATCATACGTTCGTTCGTTCATCTTGAACGCAAACGTGATCATCGGCACATGGAATTCAAGAAGGACGTGGCGACGGAGATCACGTCACAAATTGTTGGGGCCTTCGTTGGCTCAATTGCAGCGCTCCTAACACAACACTGGTCTTGCATGCTCACCGCGATTCTCGCCCAAAGCATGGCGTGGGCGCTGATGTCTCGGTTCGTCGCGAACGTGGAGTACCGTTGGGTTGTTTCAAAGGAAATGACGCTTCGATTTTTTAGATTCGGTTGGCCGTTGATCATCAACGGATTCTTGATCTTCTCGGTGACTCGTGGTGACATGATGGTCATTGGTGGTGAAGTCAACATGAGCGCTCTGGGCGTCTATGCTGTCGCTTCACTTTTAGTGTTTGCTCCCGGTGGGATTATTACTCGAGTCGTAAGTACCCTCTACTTGCCCAGATTGTCGGCTTGTCAAGACGACGCAGTCTCAAGACTCCACGAGTTCAGTCTATGCAGGTATGGAGCACTAGTGACCGCATTACCATTTGTGACTTTCTATGGACTGGGGTCGAGCGCTGTTGTCGAGCTCTTGTACCCCGAAAAGTACAACGCTGCAGGTTCAATTATCCCCTGGCTTGCAATTGCAGGAGGTATTCGGATCTTGCGATCCGCCTATTCCACTGCAGCGCTTTCGTGCGGCGCAACGACGCTCCCTATGCACGCAAATATCTTGCGAGCTTCCTTGCTTCTCGTCTTATTGTTCGCGGCACGTGCGGGATGGACTTTGGTTCAGTTGGCTTCGCTCGCAGCCATAGGTGAGTCGCTCGCGCTCCTTGGAATCGCTGGCATGCTGGCGAATCGGTTTGAGGGTGCCTTCAAGAATGTCTTTTTTCCGTTTTTCCTCGTCGTCGCGTTCGGCTATGGTCTCCAGGAGCTAACCCGAGCGACCTTGTCAGAGTCTTCACCATTGTGGAGAGTTGTTCTCGCGCTTGCATCGTCGACTTGCGTCCTGGTCGTCGTTGTTATCGCTCGACAAGAAGTGCAAGACTCGGTCCTCAAGTTCCTTGGACGCAAGCAAGGAGCTTGATCGCCTCTCACTGGTGTCGCGGTAGAGCGATCTTGTCTAAGCAGGCAAGTTTCTCCCAATCACAGAAGTCGTCGTCTTACCTCGATCTCGCCGACCAGCGAAATACTGCCTCAAGCTGCCAGTCCGTGGGAAGTTGCAGTCAACGGAAGCATGAAAAAAATCGAGTACAGCCGTTTTGGGCTCGACTGCAAAGATCCATTTACGTGTTTAAATAATCTGAGCGGTTGTCGATCATGGCTCAGTGAAGAACCATGGAGTGTTGTTGATGTTGCCTTTCTATGAGACGAATAGCTAGTTTCGGGTCTATGTCGTCTTTGAACGGATTGGACTTCAATCTTACCTACCAGCACCGATTATCCCGAATCGCGCAACAAGAGTCTTTTGTGTAAATAGCTAACGTGTAAAGAATTATGATGATTCATGCGTTGAGCTCTGCCGTGAGTGGGTTTGAGATTTGCTTCCGGGTAAACCTAAGAATCGACCTGTCGCAACAAAGATCGGCAATTCTCAGGAATCGTGATATATCAGAGGCTGACTTGTTATTAGTAATGGAGCACTGGCACCGAGTTCGGATATTGCGTTGCTATCCCGAGTCAAAAGGTAAGGTCTTCTTGATCGGCACCTTGTCGTTGTCGACAGGCGGAAAGGCTCAAGTTGCCGATCCATTCAAGAAATGTGCCGAAGATTACGACAAGTGTGCAATTCAACTTTTGAATCACTGCGAAGCAATCGCTCAGAATCGACGGAAGAACTGAGGCCGGTTGTTAGGAACTTTGTTCTTCTTTGATGCAAAGAAGCTAAGAGAACGAAAATCGAGGAGAGTCCGATGTCTGGCGAACAAGAACGATACGTGACGGTTGAGGGTTGCGTTTCGTGCGACATGAATGGTGAAAAAGTCGTCTTGAATACAGCTTCTGGAATTTACTTTGGGTTGGATGGTGTCGGGACGCGCGTGTGGGAGCTTCTTGCTGGGCCGCATTCGCTCGATGAGTTGTTGGATTCTCTCTTTGACGACTACGACGTTGAAAAAGACGTGTTGAAGAACGATGTGGCAGCGTTTGTTGGCAAACTTCATGAACATGGGTTGATTTCCACAGTTGATAAAACCACTCCTGAAGATAATAAGACTGAATCATAAGGACCGGCGGCTCCTATTCGTCGTAAGTGGTCGTTTAGTGTATGTGAGGTTTCTGACACGATTCCTCAGCTATGTTCAGTGGAATCGCAAGCTGAAACACCGCCTTCAGACAAGAGTCCACGGCAAAAAAGAACTCGATCCAAAGCGCTTGACATGGGCTTTGGACTTGGCTTCGAGGAAGCTCCCTGGAACATACAACTGTCTCCCCCAAGCTATCGTTGGTTGCTGGACCCTGAATGCAGACGGCTTCGACGCTGTTCTCCGGGTCGGTGTGCAAAGGGACGTCAACGAGGAATTCGCCGCTCATGCCTGGGTAGAGATGGGGGGGGAGGTCGTCATCGGTGAGTTCGGAGGAGGTCTAGTGGGAACGACATATTCTCATCTTTTGGACCTCAACGGAGATCAACCTTCATGAACGCGATCCTCGCAGCCAGCCTAGGATCTTCCGCGGAAGCCAAGGATCTGGCGGCGCGGATTCGTGGTGTGGCAAAGCTCTTCCAAGCCGAACCGGCCATCATTCTCAATCACGAGACAATACACGTCGTTCTGAAGCAAGACTCCATGGCCTACCCGCTTGTCACGCAAGCGGAGCGCGAGGATGGTCTGACCGTGACCTTGGAGGGACGCATAGACACAATTCTCGGCCTTGAGGCGCAAGAGCATCAGGAAACCGTCTGCTCTTGGATCATGCGAGGGTGGGATCGATGGGGGGAATCTCTGGCGGACAACCTTCGTGGTGACCTCGGCCTATTCTTGAGCGATGCTGACCGCGATATCTTCTACGGAGCGCGAGATGGTATGGGGGTCCGACCGTTCTATTT
>JAJRYU010000816.1 GCA_024275615.1 Planctomycetota bacterium | reverse complement strand
GCCATCCAAGAATACTCGAACTCCCGACAAAGACGATGCCGCCTTGCTGCGGCGGTTTCTTCTTGTCCGCAACCTCGAAGCGTTTGATCGATGCTTCAAATCGACTTGGGTCGCCGTACTTTTTATCGATCTTCTTCTTTTGTTTTTGGCAGAATCCGATTGGGGTAATTGAGAAAAGAAAACTGACTGCGACCACGAGCATCATGACAATCTTCATGAATTTCCTCACCTGCCTTTCATGTGCGAAAACTGCCTAGCTTTGATGGATGTTGAACCAAGTGTGGCAATAGCTGCATTTAACATCGCCGGACGGAGAGACGTCTGCGCCTTCCTGGAGGGCAGCACCACAATTGCCACATGTGTATCCGGAATTCCCACCATCGGTATCGGAAATCGGTTTTGACTTGGGAGTACCCAAAACGTGCTCATGTTGGCCGCGTCGTCCGAAGCGACTGGCGGGTTGGCCCTTGACCATGCGGGTCAAACCTCCGATACCGGTCAAAATGAACGCTGAAGCGATCAACGAGGCAAACAACTTGAAGAAAGTCGGAATGCCCCCAAACTCCCCCGAGGTTCCCGGCCTCCGCGGCGCGGGGAACTCGCGCCCATTCACTGTTACCGTCGAGTGGGAGCGGCCAAAGTCGCCAGCAGAACCATCAAAGGCACCCCACACAAACAAGAGCAAGACGAGACCTATGCCAATGGGGATCACCATGAAGAGGCCAGCGAAAACCCGTGCGCCGGGAGTTAGGGCCTCTAAGCTCTCTAGGGACAAATCTTGATTCGTCCGCATCTCACGTCTTTTTCTTCTCTTGCGAAAACTCATGGTAAATCTGCCGCTCTTCGCTTGGCCAAAGCATCTTCATACATGGCTCGGTAGCAAAGAGCACTCCTCTTCCAGCTGAAGTCTTGTGTCATGGCATTTTGAATGAGGTGCTCTCTTTGTTTTTCGTCTTTCCAGGCTTGAATCGCTCGAAAAACAGCCGCCGCCAGATCAGCGGGTTCAAGGCCCGAGAAAGAGAATCCCGTGCCAGCACCATTATGGGCTTTCCACTCTTCTACAGTGTCAGCCAAACCACCCGTTCTGCGGACGATAGGGATGGTACCATAACGCATGGCATACATTTGATTGAGACCACATGGTTCATAGCGTGATGGCATCAAGAAAAAATCACTGGCTGCGGTAATCCGGTGGGCAAGTTCGTTGTCGAAGCCTATGGATACGGCCACAGTCTCAGGATTTTCCTTGGCTTTCCGGGTCAGAAAATCCTCAAATTCCTTGGCTCCAGACCCCAAGACGATGAAGGTCGCACCCATAGAAATGAGATCATCAAATACGGGAGCAACGATATCGAGCCCCTTCTGGGCGACAAGGCGCCCCACCATGCCGATCAAGGGCGCATCAAGCCTGTCAAGCGAGATTCCAGCGACCTTCAAAAGTGCGCCCTTGTTGCCGCGTTTGCCCGAAAGCTTGTCCTTGGTGAAGTGATAGGGAATCAGAGGATCCGTCGCAGGATCCCAGACATCTTCATCGATGCCATTGACGATGCCCCGCACTTTGTCCTTGTGAAAGCCAAGCACATCTTCAAGCCCCGCTCCGCATTCAGCCGAGAGGATTTCTCTGGCATAGGTCGGACTTACCGTATTCACTTCGTCAGCAAAATGAATCCCAATCTTCATGAGATTCACCATGCCATAACATTCAAAAGGCTCGTAGGGGTGGCAACGATCGGCATCAAACCCCATCGTTGGCAAACGCTCAGCGCCATAGACACCCTGATACGCTAGATTGTGAATCGAATAGACCAAGGCGGCTTGCTTCAGCGTGTCTTCTTCCGCATATGTTTCACGGACATAAGCGGCAACAAGGGCGGTCTGGTAATCGTTGATGTGGATAACATCCGGCCTTATCCCTAAGCACTTGATTAGCTCCACGGCACCCTTGGCAAAAAAAACATAGCGCTCCAACTCATCATTAAAGGGATTCCCATCGCCGTCGTTGTAGATCCCTGACCGTCCGTAGAATTCCTCATCACCCAGGAAATAGATGCGCGTGCCGCTTGACAGTTCTGTTTGCCATGCTTGAAAGGTATGGTGTTTGTAGTCGATTCCCACATACCAATCTTCCGGAATGGCCACTTCCTCCAGCTCAAAACCCGCGATATCGATGTCACCGAACCGAGGCATGATCACAACTGTATCGCAGCCGATGCTTGACAAAGCCTGTGGCAATGCTCCAGCCACGTCCGCAAGTCCTCCGACTTTGGCGAAAGGAACGGCTTCGTATGTTACAAAGACAGTAGAAATACTTGGTTTCATAGTTGGGATTCTACTGGCAAGTGCCAGCTCTGACGAGATCCCTTACAGCAAGGCAATGAGGAATTAGTGACCGTGACCGATTTTCTGCCCAACTTTTGGCCTCTCTTCTTGGCCCTCCTCGCAGGCCTCATCATGGGGTCCTGTGGCCAAAAAAATGAATCTCCTTCAATTGACTCTCCCTCCCCGACCATGGCAACCATCGCGCCTGCAGATCCAGAGAAGGCGAACAAGGGCCCGATCCACTTCACGGACATGGCCCATTTCGCCGGCATCACCTTCCAAAACAAGGCCGGGACGAAGGAGAAAATGTGGATTCCTGAGACTATGGGACAAGGTGTCGCCATTTTTGATTTTGACAACGACGGCGACTTGGACCTTTACTTTGCCAATGGTGGCCAACTGAATGACCCCGATGACAAAAACGTCTACAAGAACTCCCTTTGGCGCAACGACGGCAATTGGCGGTTTACTGATGTGACTTTGGGGAGCGGTTTGGAATGTCCCGAGTGGACCTGCGGGACCTATGCTGCTGACTACGATGGGGACGGGTTTGTCGACATCTATCTGACCCAATTCGGCAAGAACCGCCTCTTCCGCAACCGTG
>JAJRYU010000815.1 GCA_024275615.1 Planctomycetota bacterium | reverse complement strand
TCCTGCCAAGTGGCCTTTCACAACCAGACTGCGCTCATGAGGCGCATCATCGCTCCTGAGCTGAAACGAGCCCGTTTCGGCTGCGACCAGAGCGAAGATGAACTCAAGGTCGGCGGCTGCCCTTATGCAGTTCTGGTCGACATCAGTGCGTTGGAGAACATGCAAAGCACGCTCCAGATTCTGAGAACGGATCATGAGTTGGGTGCTGTAATCGCTGTCTGCGGTCCCGTGGTGGATTCGAGTCCCAGACTCATTCATGCGTTCCGCAGCGGAGTCTTTGACGCCTACCTGGTTGAGGATGAGACATGTCTTGATGATCTCGTACCTTCCATCAAACTCGCACTCGAAAAAAAGCGGCTTGAGCTCAGCACAAAAAGGACCACTCAGGACTTTACTCAAGAGCTTGGCCGACGGACGCGTTCCTTGGTGAAAGCGAATCTTGAGTTGGCCGACACCTACGAAGAGACTCTCAAGGCGCTGGTCATGGCATTGGATAGTCGCGAGAAGGCTACCGCCGGGCATTCCATTCGTGTTGCTTACTTTACTTGCTATCTCTCCATACTCATGGGCATAGAAGGGGATGATCTGCAAGACATCTATCGTGGTTCTTTGCTCCATGATATCGGCAAGATCGGCATCCCTGATGCCATCTTGCTAAAGCCAGGCAAACTGACGTTTGATGAATTCGAGCACATGAAAGAGCACACCGTTTTGGCGAAGAAATTCCTCAATGGTATTCGCTATCTCGACCGCGCATCGGAAATCCCCTACTACCACCACGAAAAATGGAATGGCGGTGGCTATCCGGAGCAACTCAGAGGTGAGAATATCCCAATTGCTGCGCGCATCTTCGCCATCGCTGATGTCTATGACGCTCTGCGAAGTAAACGTTGTTACAAAGATCCCATGACCCACGAGGTCGCGACTGACATCATCACCAAGGACACTGGATCGCATTTTGATCCTCGAGTCGCCGAGGTTTTTCTTGGGCAAGATGAAACCGTTTGGGATGAACTCGACCGCGCCAGCCGTAGTGAACTCACTAGTTTCGAGATCATGCATACGGTTTGCAATCAAATCATCGCATCCCATTCAACCGCTGAACTTGAACCTGAGGAGAGCCTCGTCTGATGCACGTACTAAAAGACGTCAAGGTGAGGCATTCACCGTGGTTTGAGTATTTACAGCAAGTATTGGAGTTGGAAGATTTCGGCTCGGACCTCATACTTGGTGCCTTGAACTTCACTCCAGATTTTGCCCTCCATGTTCTCGCATTGGCCAATTCTCCGACTTTCTCGGCGAACACGCCCATCGAACGACTCGATCGAGCTGTTTTCTTGTTGGGAAGAAAGACCATTCGAGACCTGTCCCGGGAAGTTGACAAGATTCCACTCGAGGAAACGGACGGTTTCTCGCCGATTTCTTGGAACGACTTTGTTCTGGAAAGCGTCGCTGTCGCCACAGGAGCATCCCTTATTGCACGGGCGGCCCAGATACCTCTCGTTGAAGAATCGAGAACCGCTGGTCTCATTCACGATCTTGGTTTCGACCTGTTGTCGAGATACGACTCTGTCGGCCTTAGGCAAGCATGGGACGCCGCGGAAGAGACTGGGACCCGCTTGGTCGACCACGAACGGCTTTTTTGCGGTACCGATCACTGCAGCGTGGCTGAAGAGCTTTTCGCTGCGGCAGGGCTTCCTGACTCTCTCACCGTCGTTGGTGGCTTGCATCACGATCCTCTTGTGGCTCCGGCAGACCACATCTATTTGACAATCTTGACCTATGCGGGCGAGTGTCTTGCCCAAAGAGCTGGTTTACAAAACTGCAATTCGGGGAAACCTGCCCTCGAGGATCGCATCTTTGAAGAGTTGCGACTTGATGAGAATACGACATCCAGTTTTGTTCCTCTGCTACTCTCAGAACTTGAAAAACTGGGCTTATCTCCCAGGTGTACTTCTCTCGCGAAAGTTTGACCATGATGAACTCCGGCAAGATCCTCTGTATTGATGACAACGATCGCAACCTTCGTATTCTTCGTGAGCTCTTGGCCGGAGATTACGAGCTTGACTGCGCCATTGACGGCGAAGAAGGACTGGCGAGAGTTGCCCATAGCACTCCAGGTTTGGTCCTCCTTGACGTCATGATGCCTGGTATTGACGGCTACGAAGTTTGTCGGC
>JAJRYU010000814.1 GCA_024275615.1 Planctomycetota bacterium | reverse complement strand
TCCCCTTGGCCCTATGAGCGAACCAGCACTTGCTAATGATGGTGAGCAGGACTAAAATTTAAGACCTACGTTTACACTATGTTGGTGTCCACCAACTCGGGGTAAGACCAAAGACGCGTTTCTTTGAAACACTCATTCGGGCGATTCTCGCTCCAACAAACAAATATCTTCGATGACGCCCGCTCGGCGATGGGCTTGCAACAGATCTCGCCGTTCGCGAGCGCTCAATGACTGACTGGCAGCAATAGTAGCCTATTCGATCACTTGGTGTCGTCGAGAAACCCATGAAATCACTCGACGGGCTGCCCCCCCCCCCCCTACTATCATACTTCGTCGCAGCATGGCGATTTTCATGCTGTGCTGAGGCGAGGCAAAAATTCGAATCTCCTTCAGGCAACAATTCATAGAAATGGGAGAAAGCAATGCAAAAGTACTTGATCGTTCTTGCTATTTTGGGCGCTGGTATCGGTTTTCGGGGTGGCGGCGGCACGCCAAGTCCCTGTGCGGATGAAGTCGAAACCACGGCTTGGAGCCCCAATGCTTCGTTTGCCTACTTGGATGGATACGATTCGAACGGCCCGACGATACCCCAGTCCCCCACTTACGGACGAATAGTTTTCGCGAACGCTGTAGCCGGCGGCGACGTCACGGTAAAAACTGTGTCCAGTGAGCAGGTGATTGAGATTGGCGAAGGCGTCTATGACCTAGAAACACTACTGAGGGGAGACACAACCGGCGGAGGAACGACGAATGCAAGATCTGTGACTTATCAATGGTACTCTTCGCCAATTGGTGGAACTTTGACCTGGACGACTGTCGCTAATGGTATTGTAGCCGGCACAAACGAGATCAACGGCAAGACCAATGTCAGCGGAGAAAACTCTGTTGCTAAGGCAGTAGTCTGTGGACCGAAATACGTTCAAGTTCAAGCCAGAATGGGCACCTCCTCGGATTCGAATCTCTACGGAGGATTGTCATCAAGCTGTTACGCAAAAGTAACGAAGATGGAGAATTGGGGCACTGATACAAATCAGTCTGTCCAATATCGGGTTGCTTCTGAAGATCAGAATACGACCGTCGTTCATAACTCCACCGTGGCTTTTGAACTCGACACGAAACGCAGCCCTACTGCAAGCGCCTACTCTCTTGGATCAGCGACGGATTTTTCATTCTTGAGCAAGGGCTTCTATAGAGTTTCTTTCAACTTTACATTCAACCTGTATCTTGACAGCCAGGTCACTGTCGAGCCTCGTTGGAGTGGGTCGGTCGTGGAGTACTTTGGGGCATCAACATGCATAGCACCTGGATCTAGCAGTTACCTGGCGAACTCGGGAAAGTTCAATCCAATGCAAGCGCGACGTTTACTGTCCACGTGACGGACACAGCCTCACCTGATCTTCTCAATTTCTATACCATGGTGTCGAATCCGTCGACGGCCACTGATCCAGTCTTGAGGCACGGAAATGTCAACATTCGATTCCTTGGAACTGAGGAGCAGTAACGGCAAAATTGCTACATGTTGTTCTTGCGAGGAGCAAGAGTGCCATGGCCGCGCGTGCTCACCCGGGCACAGCGCGTTCTTTGCCAGTCATTTCGATTCGTGGAGCTGGCATCTTCACACCATTCCCTGATACAGAGGTTTTCCGTCTTGCGGTCGAGCGCGGACTCATCGATGATGAAGAGCAATATTGCGACGATCTCGGCCGAGTCTACGAATTCCCCTATGTCAACCTCACGAACTACTTTGACTCCCAGCTCATCGCCTGGAGAGATGAGATTGACCAACTTTCCATGAAATCCAATGCCGTGGCTGACGTCGGCTTTGATGTAGCGGTGTAATCAGAAACGACAAGATGAACGACCTCGCGAAGTCCATTCAAAAGGTGCAATGTCGGCAGGACTTTCGCAGGAAAACGTGCCGTGGGCGGCAATTGCTACTCTGGCACGACTGTCAAGGATTCGCGATCGGGTGACTTGCGCCAATTGTGGCTCTACGCGGTTCCTCCAAGGGTAGCGCGCAACCTACACCGCCCTCGCAGAGCCCAACCATCCTGCAAATCCCTCAATTCGGACATTTTTCCTCGCCACGAGGGCGCGCAGGCAGGTTATCATTCCTTCATGAATCGCTTCATCTTGATCACTCCGTTGTTGCTGGCCGCAGTCATTGTCCTCTTGGCTATGAGCGTGGCAACGCCCTCTCATTCTGCCCAAGAGAATCCCACTGAGTTAGGGACCGTCTCCTGGATTCGAGACTTAGAGAAAGGTCTGGCTTTGGCGAAGACCAAGAATAGAGATGTGTTTCTCCTTTTCCAAGAGGTGCCCGGCTGAAAAGGCTGCAAGGACTTCGGCACTCAAGTCTTGAGTGACCCACAAATCGTTGATGCCATTGAAACGAACTATGTTCCCGTGTGCATCTACAACAATATCAAGGGCAAGGACGCCCAGGTGCTCGCCCAGTTCAAAGAGGACTCCTGGAATTACCCGGTCACACGCATCGTCGATCACTTTCGCAAGGACTTGGTCGCACGTAACGCGAACTGGCGCGACCGCAAAGGTGTCATTCAACAACTCGTTGCTGGGTTGAAAGCCAGAAACAAAACTACTCCCGCATACCTTGAACTCTTGGCCCTCAATGACAGCGCCAGAAACAACAAGTATGAGACCGCCGTTTTTGGCATGTCATGATATTGGGTTGGGGAGGCCGAGTTCGGCCTCAAGAAGGGCATTCTCTCCACACGTCCCGGTTGGCTGGGAAACATCGAAGTCGTCGAGGTGAAGTTCGACCCACGGGTCACGACGTATGCCGACTTGGCCGAACATGCGGCAAAAAGGGAGTGCGCACAACCTATCTTCGCCTGCAATGAAGCCCAGCTCGTCACAGCAAAAGAGTATAGCACCGCAGTCAAGAAAAGAGGCAAGGGCAAAATCCGTTGGGTGAAAGACAACAAGTATTACATGGGCCAAGGGGCTCTGAAGTACTTACCTGTCACCAAGACTCAGGCAACACGCATCAACGCCGATCTTAGCCATGCCAACCACTGGCTTTCTCCCAGCCAACGGGCACTTTTGAAGAAGATCAAGGCCAACCCCAAGGCGCCCTGGCCCAACGCCGTCGGCAAACCATTCGCTAGAGCGTGGCAGGCCGCCATGAAAGTCAAATAGCTTGCCCCCTCCCCACTATCGACTTAGCCCTGCGGCATGAAGTGGCCAACCATCTTGCCTAGCCCGGAGGGTGGTTAGTCGCTTGACGATTGAATCGGTCGAAACGTGCAAGAGCATGCTTGCCTGGCCACCAAAAAGACCGGCGCCAGATTTGAACGCCAGCGGCTTGTGCTGCTTCCTGATCGGCTTCACTGGGCACCCGATCAAAGGGAAAGGGCCAACCGGAAGAACCATAGTGACACCAAACGCCGGTTTGATTGCCACCTCCCAAACCACTCACGCAATGGCGCAAAAATTGATC
>JAJRYU010000813.1 GCA_024275615.1 Planctomycetota bacterium | reverse complement strand
TGCCGTCGTCGGTGTCGCCGACATGGCTGTGAGTTCGGATCCCAACTCCACATTGATCACTTATGCTTTGGGGTCTTGCCTTGGAATTACGGCCTATGATCCTGAGACCGGAGTGGGTGGACTCCTGCACTGCCTTCTGCCGAACTCCAAGAGCAATCTGGACAAGGCAAAGATCAAACCTGCGATGTTTGTCGACACCGGCATGGTTGCGCTCATGAAAGCTCTCGGCCAACTGGGAGCTGACTTGGACCGCATTGTCATCAAGGTTGCAGGGGGAGCCAACCCTCTGGACGACAGCGGCATGTTCAAAGTTGGAGAACGCAACCACACAATCTTCAAGAAGATCCTCTGGCAAAACGGCCTGATGGTTGATGCAGAAGATGTCGGTGGTGTGGCACCTAGAACACTGAGTCTCAACGTCCAAACCGGTGAGGTCACGGTCCGCTCTTTGGGGAAGGAGACACAGCTATGACTGGCACCGACCAAAACATGCGGGACAAGGTCCTGGCGGAAGTGGACAAGATCCCGACTCTCCCCACAGCCGCCGTAGAATTGATGAACCTCATCTCTGGCAGTGGCAACGACGTCGATTCTGGCGCCGTGCTCGCCATTGTTGAGAGTGATCCTGGTCTTTGTGCGAAAGTCTTGGCCATCGCCAATTCGGCACTCTATTCACGGGGTTTCGAGATCCCCTCAGTAAGAATGGCTTTGAGCCGACTTGGTATCAAGAACTTGGGGACTCTGGTGGTAGACGCTGCGGTTGAACCCGTCGCCGATGTTGAACTCCCAGGTTATGGCCTCAGTAGTACAGACCTTTGGACTCATGCGGTGGCCACGGCTTTCGCCACGCGAGCATTCGCTTCGCGTTTGAATGTCGAAGATGACGGATCGATGCACGTGGCTGGTCTTCTACACAATTTCGGACGCATTGCCATGAATTCGGCAGCCGCCCAGCAACTCGAAGAGTTGGAACTCGACGAAGGCGAATGCCTCGATGAAATTGAGAAGCGAATAATCGGCATTGACAGTGCCGAGGCTTCCGCCTGTTTGATCGAGCATTGGCGATTGCCCAGGAACATCGCGGACGCTGTACGTTTCATGAGGTCCCCAGATGATGCCCCAGAATCGGCGCGCAACACCGCTCGGATCGTCCATCTAGCAGATCATGCTTGCAACTGCGGCGCATGGGGCGTCGGCAGATTCGCTACTTGTTTTAGCGTCTCCAAGACGGTGCTCGCCGACCTAGGAGTCACCCCTGACATAGTCGAGGAAGTCCTCGAACTCACCATGGATTACATCACCGAATGGAGAAGTAGCAATGAGCTATCGCATTCTGATAGTCGATGACTCTCGGACGACCAGAAAGATGGTCGCCAGGTCCCTAAAGATGTCGAAACTACCAATTTCTGAGGTCGTCGAGGCAGAGAACGGCGAAGAAGGTCTGGCCGCCCTGGAAGCTTCAGAAATCGACATTGTCTTCTCAGACTTGAACATGCCGGTGATGACCGGATTCGAGATGATTGATCGTATCAAAGAGAGCGACAAACTGAGCGCGATCCCGCTCATCGTCATATCGACGGAAGGAAGTGCCGCTCGTATCGAACACCTCAAGAGCCAAGGCGTCAATGGCTACATCCGCAAACCTTTCCAACCGGAAACGATGCGTGACGTGGTCTGGGATGTAGTCAAGGAGTCCCTCAAGTGAAAAACACAAAACTCAACGCGGCAAGCGTCGTTCTCCAAGTATTCGAGACGATGGCATTCATGAGCGGAGTGAATCTCGAAGGACAAGAGATTCCCAAAGCACTCAATCAAGGCTTCGGTGCCAAGATCTCGTTTTCTGGTCCGGCAAGTGGTGAACTCCATCTTTGGGCCCCTTTCGAATTGCTTCAATCTGTTGCGGAATTGCTAGGCGTTGGCGACGATGAAGAAGCGGCGACAGATACCTTGAATGAAATTGCGAACGTCGTCGCCGGGCAACTACTCACTGAAATTGGTGATGCGGCTCTGGCGTTTGATCTTGGTATTCCAATCGTCGAAAAAGCGAAAGATGGTGTTTGGTTTGAAACCCCAGGCTCAGATGATCTCTTGGTGATCGACGTTGAAGATCACCCTGTCATTGTCCTCTTCAGCATCCACTGAAAGCAAGCACGAGAATGAACCTGCCATTTGACAGAAAAATCCGCGTTCTCATTGTCGACGACTCCGCTGTCGTCCGAAACGTGTTCAGCGAAAAGCTCGGGCGTGACCCGGACATTGAGGTCGTGGGAGCTGCAATTGATCCCTACGTCGCCCGCGACATGATCGTTGATCTGAAGCCGGATGTCTTGACCTTGGACGTGGAAATGCCGCGCATGGATGGAATCACCTTCCTCCGCAAGCTCATGCAGTTCCAACCCATCCCTGTCATCATCGTATCTTCATTGACTGAGGCCGGTGGTGAGCTTGCTCTCGAAGCACTCACATCAGGCGCGGTTGACGTGATGTGCAAACCGGGCGGCTCTTATTCCGTCGGGGAAATGGCTGTCGACTTGATTCATAAGGTCAAGGCCGCCGCGCAGGCGAAACCGCAAAAAATCGTACCGATCGTCGGAAAGACGAAAGTCACGACGACCGCCATGACGCGCACAACGAACAAAATCATTGCCATAGGCACCTCCACCGGGGGTACAGAGGCACTCACGCACGTCCTACC
>JAJRYU010000812.1 GCA_024275615.1 Planctomycetota bacterium | reverse complement strand
CCGCTCGAAACCACGACAAGAGTAGGCGCAATAGTTACCGTTGTTCAGACCAGCGAGACTGGCACCAAACGGTTCATCCAGCCATTTCACATGGAGACTGATGAGTGTGCCAACGCCGGCGAGAAGGAGGACAACGAGCCACCGATCGATGGGTGGGTTGCTTCGGGCGTGTTGATCTGGCGCCGTCGTGTTCAGGGTTCTCTCCACCGCAATGCTGCCAAGGCACGACTTCGATCTTACCCCAGAAACAACCCGCTCTGCAATCACGAGTTTGGGAAGATACGAATACCGATGGGCGAGATTCACAAGAGAGCTCTAGGGCGCGCCGATGATGCCGCCATCTTGTCTTTGCACAACAATGGTTGCCGAACGTGGCCTGTCGCAAACCGGACGCCCTTGACGAACCTCTGCCGATTCACCGTCCGGCCAGCTGCCATGCTCATTGGGTTTGCTGCCGGAAGCCGTCAAGGCATTGCTAGGTTGACCCGGGTGTTGAATGTTAACGAACATCGTTTTGCCATCGGGTGTGGTTGTCAAACCCGTGATTTCGCAACGCAGCGGACCGGTAAGAAACCGACGGATTCCTCCCGTATGAGGATCGACAGCGACCACTTGGTTGTTGCCAAACTGGGCGAAGTCACCGCTATTCAACAGGCTCGATGCAACGTCTGTCTGGACCCAAAGCACACCACGTCCATCGATGTACATGCCATCTGGCGAACTGATACTCATTTCTCCTGGCTTTTCGCCGCCAAGCAAGAAGATCTCCCACTCGAAGGACTCAGCCGCGGCATCACCATCTTTCTCGCGCCAACGAATGATGTGACCGTGGGAATTTTGATTGCGTGGATTGGCTATGTTGGCAGCAGATTGCCCCGGCAATCCACGTTTGGAGTTGTTGGTCAAGGAGACGTAGACTTCGCCGCGACCTTCATGCACGGCCAACCATTCGGGGCGGTCCATGTTTGTTGCCCCGACGTGGGCCGCAGCTAATCGTGCATGGATCAAGACGTGGCCCTGACTGTCGAAACCATGAGCGGCATCGAGGCCGTTCTTACCATGGGTCAAAGCGATCCATTGTCCGCGATTTTCGGATGAAAACTCGGCGGCATAGAGAATGCCTGTGTCCAGCAGGTCATCGATATTGCTGTGGTCTTCCGGGTCATAGATTCCCTCCGACACAAACTTGTAGACATATTCGAATCGGGAATCGTCGCCCATGTAGATAACGACCTGACCTGAAGGCGCTAGGCAGACTGCTGCGTTTTCGTGACGGAAACGTCCCAATGCCGTTCGTTTCCTGGCAGGTTTCTTGTTGAGCGGGTCGATTTCGACCACCCAACCGAATCGGTTGTACTCATTGGGCTCGACGTCATAGTCAAAACGTTCATCAAAGAGATGCCACTGGTTCATCAAAGCGGCGTCTTGCATGTAGCGTTTTTCTGCTGGGGTCTGGCGTTCCGTTTCTGGCGGCAACTTGAAGAAATCTTGAAAGTTCTCCTCGCAGGTCAGATAGGTTCCCCACGGAGTCTTGCCGGCGGCGCAATTGGCCAAGGTGCCGTAAACGGTGCGCCCTTGAGGATCAGCTCGAGTTTGCATCAAGGCATGACCGGCTGCTGGCCCCGTCAACAACATTGGGCTAGCGGCCGTAATGCGCCGGGCGATCCGGGACGGGATGCGCTGCCAGATACCGGTGTCTTGATCTCGACGGATTTCGATGACGGAGACACCACAAGCTGCTTTGCCTTTTTCGCTCTTTTCAGCTGAGGGCGGATTCGCTCCGTCCCGGTGAATCAATCCATCATCAAAAGACTCGTGATTGAGGATGAGGAAACCGTGTGAACTTGACCCTCCGATCGGAAAGAACTCCATGCCATCGTGGTGGGTTCCCGCCTGTTGCCACTGTTCGCTGGCTGGGTTGGAGGCATCACACCTAAAAGAAGGGCCCCCTGGGACGATGGGGTCGCCCCAAGCATAGAGGATGCTGTGCTCATATCCCGGCGAAAGATGGACCAGATCGTCAGTGGAAATCGGAATCGACTGGATGCCAACGACGCTCCTCTCTGCCTCGGCCTCCCTGTCCCTTGCTGGATTAGTTCGACAACCAGGTGGTAACAAGATTGCGGCGAGACTGCCCAAGGCGATCTTCATCAAATCCCGGCGCGTATGGCCGCTTTCTTGATCAGCATCGCCGGGCCCGTCACATTTCGATTTGCGCGTCTCTTCCAAGATTAACTCACTGGCGTTGGCATTTTTGATGCGAGGAACTTTCTAACAATCGCAATCGACAGATAGCAGAATGGTGTATCCAATAGGGCAATGGCAACTTTGACAATGTACACACCAGCCATCACTTTCAGCCCAAAAACGAATTCCCACCGAAAAGCCCCGTAGAACAGGAAGGAATTGACTATCGCAGTATCAAGGAGCTGTGAAATCACTGTTGACCCGTTGTTCCGCAGCCACAGGTGGCGTCCTTTTGTCAGCCGCCGCCAAAAATGGAACAACCGGTTGTCACACAGCTGTGCCACCAAATACGCGCACATGGACCCTGTCACCAACCACGGCCCAAGACCAAAGATCGCGTGCCACCCTCCTTGCATACCTTCCGGGCTCTTGAAGTAGTCTATTTCCAGGCCGTCCGCGGCAACCCAAAGGGAACCCGGTGGGATGGCTATGGTTATCTGGACGATTCCGAGCATGAGCAAGCTCATGGCAAAACCCAGCCACACCATGGCGTCCGCCCGTCGTTGGCCAAAGATCTCCGAGACAATGTCTGTGACCAAGAATGTCAGCGGATAGGTAACGATCCCTGTTGGCAACGTCACAACATCTTTGCCAAAAACGCTGAATGGCAAAGAAAGCTCAAACAGCTTGACCCCCACGATGTTGGTGAGCACCAAGAGCGTGGTGAAAATACAAATGAAGACAATGTAGACTCGTTCCGACCACGGTAAGACCGAGTTGTGAGGTTCCGGTGAGTGATCCCGATCATGAACTGCGTCGGTCGATTTCATTTGTCAACGCTAACCGAATTGCTCCCAGGGGGCAAAATCTCCATACCTCGCGATCGTCATTTTCTTCAGATCGATCACCTCAAAGGTACGCCCTTGATCTCGGTCTCCTCTTATCATCCGGCGGTCGTCCTGGTAGGATGGCCTATCGGCATGGTCAGAATTGCGCATGAGAGCCAGACGATGGATAGGCCGCGCCAGCCCGTCACAGATGTTTCATTACGCCTTAACCACGACACTGGGTACAACGTTTTACGACATGAAGAATTCTGTCTTGAATCTAGTCGTTCTACTAACCTTGATCATCGCCCCCACTGTGCTCGGACAGAAATACCATTCGCGTATCTACGACTTGAGCTCAGGGATGCCCTCCGTCGACATTGCTGGCGTAGCGCAAGACGAAAAGGGCCTTATGTGGTTCGCATCAAGGGCAGGCATGATTTCCTACGATGGCCACGAATGGAAGACGGGGCCTTCGCTTGACGCGCCTCCCCCTTTGCAGGCTGTCAGTGTTTGCAGCCAAGACTCAACGGGTCGCATCTGGATTGCTGCCAACAAGAAAGTGGGTTACAAGTCGGGCAAGAAGTGGCACTACCTGCCGAAGACCGAGATACTTCAGGGTCTCAACGCTGTGGCAATCAGTGCCCTTCATGTTGACGGCGTCTATCGGGTATTGACTACGATGCGAGATGGGTCGACTGCCTTGTGGAACGGCAAGGAGTGGTTGTCGATCGATTGGAGCGATGCCGAGACAGTCAGCCGTCACGCAGTTTATTCGATCACAAAGTCCGCCCAGCACTTCTGGATCGCGGCAGAACACGGCTTATACCGCCTTGACGTCGATACTGCAGTCGCCACATTGAAACGCGGCGAATGGCCCAACGGCGTACCGAACGGCATTTGCTTCGACAGGGATCGCGAAGAGCTTTGGTTGGTCAGCTCGACTTGGGTTGGCAAGCTTTCCCTTGTTGGTGAAGACTCAAAGGTAGAGGTCTTGGAAGAAAAGCTCTCGCTGATTCCGATCCCGGAAGAAAAACTCCGGATAAGCGTTCAACATGACGGGCGCGGCGGTGTCTACTTCGGCAATAGCGGCTTTGTCTATCACTTGACCGTCAAGAAAGAGCTAGTCCGACTTCATGCTCGCGATGGACTAGGAGCCGAAGGGCTCACCAGCCTATTCAAGGATCGAGAACAGAATATCTGGATTTCCAGCCGCCGCGGCCTTACCAAGATTATCAGCCAGCGATTCAACGGTTACGACCGCGAGCAAGGGTTATTGAATGATGAAGTCTCGGCTGTCTGCCAGATGCCAGATGGTCGAATTG
>JAJRYU010000811.1 GCA_024275615.1 Planctomycetota bacterium | reverse complement strand
CGCTCCCCTGGACTACTTCGGCGTCATCCCCTCATTAGCAGGCGTCCCCTTTTTTTGTCAGGCCCTCATCTTCGATGTTGGCGCCACGGGCAGCGCCGCTATGTCCCCGGGTTTGATCCTTCAGTTGACGATGCCTCCCGAAGTTTTCGTCGGCAGTTCCGTTGGAGGTTCCACGGACGAAAGCTGGTTGGTTGATCCCATCGCCGGTGCGATAACGTCCCAAGCCAACTCGACTGCCAACAATTGTGACGGCGCGGTATTCACCTCGGACGGCCTTGATCTCTATGTCAATTCAGCCTTGACCCCAGCCATCCGACACGGGGACATGTCCGTCAATCCGCCGGTCTGGACGACCTTCATGAACTTCGCACCGGGCACCGTCTCCTACGGTTTGGAATTGGACGAGTTGTACAAGATCCTCTGGTGTGTCGCCGACCTGGGAGCCGGCAACGGTCACGAATTCATCGGCATCGACGTGGACAAAAGCGGCCCCAACTATGGCAGTATTCTCTACACCGCGCCGACCACAGCTCTTGGAGGATATGTTGGCATTTGGCACCTGACACCCGCAAGACAAATTGTGGCGCCCGAGATTTTCACCTCAGACATTGAGATCTTTGACATGGATCCAGCAAGTCCCACGTTCCTTCAGAATACCACCACGATCACGCCACCTGGGAGCGGCGGTGGATTCCTGGGAGGAGGTTTGACGGCCACGTCTGTCACAACGACCTTTGACGGTGAGCAGCTCATTTTTTCGCTCCAGGGTTTCGGAGCAGTCCCCGCCCAGATCGCCCGCTACTCTCAATCCACGTCAAGCTGGATTGACCATGACCCTGCGACAGTTCAGGTTGACAACATTGGCCCCTCGTCCTCACCCAGCATCATTCTTGGTTCCGCTCCATCTTCTCTTTCAAGCCCACGTTTCGGCACCTCAGAATTCTTCGTGGTTTCCGGATTTGGTGGACCCGGTTGGGCTGCACGAGTTGATATTGATGCACAAAACCCAAGCGCCTGGTCCGTCACTATGGCGAGTGGAACAAGTCTAAATGAGGGCTGGTTCTGCGCTGTCAATCCGGAAGGTACAATGGTCGCCATCACCATGCTGAGTGGAGCATCGCCGATGTTGAAATTCTTCGATGCCGCGACCATGTCTTTCTCTTTCGCCCTTCCCCTTCCGGGAGGCTCAGGATATGTGAGTGGCAGCAACCTCAAGAATCCAACTTGGCGTTGATTCAAGTTTAGCTTTTGAACGAGTCGGCGCATCGGATATTCTTCGATGCGTCGCCGTCTCTTTCGAGTCCAGTGCATGAGTACCCCAAAAAACAGCCCTCCTGATATCAGGTTTCTCCTGGACCATTCTCGCTTCGTGCGCGGCCTGGCACGGCAGCTTGTCTACGACGAAAACACGGCAGACGATATCGCCCAACAAGCTTGGTTAGCTGCCCTGCAATCTCCGCCCGCCGACACGTCCAGGATTCGCGCGTGGTTTCGAACAGTCACGAACAATCTCGCCATAAGACAGCGCCGAGATTTCACCAGACGGGCAACACGTGAGCAACACGCCGCGATCAACGAAGAGACTTCTGCCACAATCGACCTTCTTGCCCGAGAAGCAGTTCTCAAGAGTGTTGCGGCCGCGGTCTCGGAATTGCCGCCCAGCCAACGAGAGGTCATTCTGCTCAGGTACTTCGAGGACCTACCGCCGCGGCGCATTGCCCAGCGCTTGGATCTTCCTATCACAACTATTCACAGCCGCTTGCAGAGAGGCATTGCCTCGATGCGCCACATCATGGACAAGGACTATGGCGACGATCGTCGGGAGTGGCAACGTTCACTCGTTCTTCTCTTGGGACCTTCCTTGCCCCGGCCAGAGCCTTGGGCATCACTAAAGGTTGTCGCCGCCACCTCCGTACTCCTGGTTGCTGGAGCGCTGCTGTGGAACATGTGGGCGGCTAACGAAGAGCCCAACTCCACTCTCAAGCATGATCAACGATCCACTGCGGCACGATCGGTTGCCCGAACGCCGGCCTTGCCTGGGGATCTATCCGAATCGCCAATTCAACCAGCTCCCGCACCTGTGGAAACTTGGCCAGACTGCGTCATGGAAGAACGCAAGATCGAAGGTCGCCTGTCAGGCCACACGGAAGATCTTCTCCCGTCCCTTCGTGTACGCGTTTTTCATGGTGTCAACACGGTCAATATCCCTGTTCGTCGGGATGGTCAGTTCAAGGGGACCATTCAAGCGTGGCACAACCGCCCCATCGGGGTGTGGGCGACATCCAAGGACGGAAAACTGGCTGCAATCGGATCGCGCGAAACCCTTGCCCCGGGCCTTGAATCTGTCCGCCCCTTCGCCATGGCCTTGCGCCCTGCAGCATCTTTCCGTGTCTCCATAAGGGGCCCGAATGATCTGCCGAGCACCACTGAGGTAGCTCTCTTTGCCTTGGGAAAACCCATGATGGAAATGGAGATAACTACTCGCCAGAACGTCTTTCTGGGTATTCATTCCACAAGCAGGAAAGGCACCATCTTGTTTCCCGCCCTGGCTCCGGGCGACTACTTGATGGTCTGCCATGACCCCAAGAAGAAAGAGTTCGGCGAGCTTTTCTTCAGCATTGATGCTGGACAATTCCTCGATCGTACAATCACTCTGAAAGAAGGGAGGACCCTCAATCTCAAGCTTATCAGGGACGAGAAGACCGCCATTGCCTTCACGAGTCGCTATGAAATTCGGTTTACTGTATCCCGTGGCTTTGAGGACATTGACTTGACATGGCCGTGGCCCAACCCTCTGGCAGGCTTGAGCCTCGGCCAATCCGTCATCCTGGAAGGTCTACCGCCGAAACGGGAGCTTCAGCTTGTTGCCCACCGCCCGCCGTTCTCGCCGTGGACCGAGCGCATTCCTTTGGCGGCCAAGTCTTGGGACATCGTTCCGTCCTGGACGATATCTGACTTAGGACGCTATCGCCTCGAAGGTGCCGCGCCTCTTGCGCCATTGAGCTTGATTGGCGGCTCACGATCTGCATGGGGTCGCGTCCTGCTTCTGGAAAATTACCTACTTGTCAACGACAAGGATATGGCAACGGACGAGCTGCTCATTTCTTCCTCAGATCGACGCATTGCCAGGTTAGACTCCAAGACGAAAAAGACCGGCGTCCTTTCTTTTGAATCAGCCCGCTTCCTCGACGTCTGCGTTGTCGACGAAACTGGCGCACCGCAGAGTGATGTGCTCCTGACAGCCCTCACAAAGGCACCTCACCACATTAGACGCCAAGCCAGCACGGATGCCCGGGGACGTGCGCGCATCGGTCCATTCGCAGGAGATGCAGTCGAACTTTTTTTGGGCCAACCTCATTCGTGGCTCCAGTATCATCGGTCCCTGGGCCAAAAGCCTCTTGGCACTGACACCAGCCAAGTCATCCTCTCCGCAGGTCGCCAGATCGAGCTGAAGATCCTTGTTGATGGCCTAGCACACATACCAGCTGATTATCGGCTCGCTATTCGTGGAGCTATGAGGTCTTCTCTGGGTCTAGACAGGGCCAGAGGCGTTGTCAGTTTCACAGCCTGGCCTAATCCCGAATCAGAGCACTGTGTCGTCGGTTTCCTGACCAGCGGCTACGGTACTGCGCAGGTTCGCCTTGACCTTCGGCCCAAAGGCCTAATTGAAGGACAACTGTCTCTCGAACGCCTCAAGGGAATACTGTTGACGGTCGTCCCACCCAAGGACGGGATCTACGAACCCGCTCTCGCGATTCGTGTTCCCAAGCTCGAGACCTGGCGTCGCGTCGGGCGAGGTGG
>JAJRYU010000062.1 GCA_024275615.1 Planctomycetota bacterium | reverse complement strand
GGTTCGGAGAATGGGCTTGTTGTCAGGGTTATTCCTTGGAGTTCAAAGCGGTTGTTGGCGATTTGTATGGCCTCAGCGGCGCGAGCGGTGAGGGTGACGGGGCAATCCTTGCCGGTTATGTCCATACTTATTGTTGTGTCAAAGAAAACGCCTCGATTCCTGACGGGATCAACGAAGCCCCGGGAAGCTCTGAGTGTGTAGAGCCGTACGCCGTGGCGGACAAATACTTTTCCCTCTGCATAGATTTCTCGGGCGAGAAACTTCCCCTTCGCTGCGACTGGTTGGCCCTTCTTCGGGAATATGCCCCAGATGACTGCATTGTCGCAGCGAATGGAGCCGCCCATCCACTTTAGCTGTACGTTGCCGACAGCCACCATGATGTTGCGCTTTTGGTCAATGAGCGACCACTCAGCTTGGAAAGAAGTTTCGATTTGATCACGCGCAACCTCTTGCCCGTTGGCGCGCACAAAGCTCATCGTGGCAACAATGAGGGCGACAAGAATACCCCGATGTGGCATCAGTTTTTTCTTTCCTTGGGAATAGGTCGCGCGAACGGCTTAATGACTTTCATTTGCTTCTTGTTGAGGTCGTACTCAACAACAGCACCTTCGATTTGGAATCCGTCGGTCCACATGCGGCTGGGTTTGTCTCTTGCGGTTAGGACGGCCTTTTTGGTGCCATAGTCGAAGTCAAGAAATTCGCCTTGTCCGCGTAGGGATTCTCGGGCCAATTGGACATGCCCAATGGCTTCGATCTTTTCCAATTCTTGCGGCCGAGGTGTCTTGCCAAGGCTGGGGGCAAACCGCGCGATAATCTTGTCCGACTCAAGCCGCAGGCCGCCAATGGCAACCACACCACGCTCCAAGATGCAGGCACCGCTGAAGATCGCCAAGTCTTTGCGAATAATGATCTCATCTGTGCATTCGACCCGAAGAATCTCCCAATTACTAGGATCCCGCCTGCTTGCTTTTTCTCTCTTAATGTTGAGGTGCGCAACGCTACGCCCCTCAAATAAAGTCCACGCCGGTTGAGTTAAGATCTTTTCCGATTCAATCCAATCCTTGAGTCGCACCCCGTCAATTGTGCGGAATGAGACCAGGCGCGCGGGGTTGCCCCGAGTGGACCCGATTTCTGTGCGAAAGTCATAGTGAATGTGCTCGCCGGTCATGATCTGTTCGGTGGACTCGATGCGCACGTGATCACTCATGTCAATGTCGAGTAGCCTGATCGGCTCGGAATTGGTGTCTGGTTTGGTGGAGAGCGGAAGCCTGCCACCAAAAATGGCCCACATGCGTGTCCCGGATACGGTCCACAGACTCTTGGCCTTAGCCGTTTCTTTGCCTTCTATGTGATCGCTTGAGAGAACAGCGCCCCGCAACGTGAGCGCTCCGTCAAACCCTCCTGTGGCTATCAGCTTGGAGCCGTTGGCATGGAGTTCAATTCGCGGCGCGCGCAGTTTTTGCTTCTGATTTTTCTTGTCTACGAAGGTCAACCTGGCGGGTTCGCCTTCGACCAGGGCAAAACCCGCCTCCCTGTCGATCCAAACACGGTCGGCGACGATGTGTGAGCCCTTCTCGTCGAGGCAGTCAACGCTTCCTTTGGCCTCAAGTGTTTTTGTGCGGTCTTTGTTGCCGTCTGCTGGCATCAATACGATATGCAGCCACTCGGCCCCGAGTGTTCGATTCTTATCAGGTGCGCCGGTTTCAAAAGCCTCAACGTGACCTTCGGCGCGTGCTGATGCTTCAGCGAAAGGCGATGCGGGCATCCAATAGGTGATGCGGCGTTTTGCTTTCAGTGTTGTACGGATGTTCTTGTTGCTGATGTTTCTCCCGAGTCCCCCAGACCTTTGCAGTTCTGCTGGTCCATCCAAATTCAGCGTTGCTGTTTTTAAGGCGCCACCTTCTTCGTATTCACGATTGACCGTCAGTTTTGTTGTCTTGATCTGAAAGTCGCGCCCATCTCCTTCGACATGTCCACGCATGACAGCCTGCCTTAATCGCCAAGCGAATTTCGATTCGCTTTCCTCGGCGCTTGGCAGTTCAACATGGCTGAGTGAAACAAGAAGACTCTCGCCCTTGAGGTGGAGAGGGTTCTTGACATCCTTGATGTCGACAACAACGGTGTCCACCATGTCGATTTCGAGAGGCTGAGTGCGACGATCTTCTTGTCGGGGAACTTTAACTCGCAAGCGACCTAAGGAGCGGGCGTGGAGGGTTTGCTTGCTCTCTTCAGAGCTTGAATGTACCAGGCTTTGCCATTTGACATCGACAACCTTGCCCTCGACCCAGATTATGGCACCACCATCTCGGTCGAGTGTGACTCGCCCTTCATCTCCTCGAATAACACCTCGAGGGGTCGTGACGACGACACTGCCTTTGAGTTTGAAGTTGTTGAGTTTCCCAGCATCACTCTTGCCGTCTTCGTGGCCAACACGTGCCTTCAGCTCATCCGCAGAAATCGTGATGTCAGGCAGTTCGATTCGGACGTCGCCGAATATCTTGAGGTGTCCAAAGTCGAAGCGCGCGCGACTAAGGACCGCCCTGACTTCACCTGGAACGACGTCGTCAGGCAACCAGATCAAGGGTCCGCGACCACGGAGAACTCGGCCTGGTAGGGGTTTCGTCTTAGCCGTCTCGTGATTGGCTATTCTTGGGTTCTTCTTGATCACCAATTGCGACTCATTGGCCCGGCCTTCCATGCCAATTCCGGTTATCATGTAGGTTGGTGTCTTGATGGAGAAAGAGTTGGGCATCTCCAAAGAGACAAGCTCTCCATCATCGAGTCCGAGTCTGGCATCAGTGCTGTTTATGACGTAGGGCTCCAGTTTCAGGTCTTTGTTGGGGATAATGGCCTCGACCCCCTTTGTTAAATCGAATTTGTTCGAGTCCGCAACGTTCTTTCCACCAGAAGCTTTGGCTTTCCCCGCGGTCAAGGAGTTGTGGTTACGCCTCGCTTCTTCAAGCCGCCGCCGACGCGTGGCGGAAGCTTCGGCATTGCTGATCTTGAGCAATCCGGTGAATTCAGCAAGACTGTGCGGTTTCGGATTGAGGACAACGAGGAGCTTGTCGATCCAAAAAATATCGGTTTCGTCGCGACGCCAATGATCGAGGTAGTAGTAGGCCCTGGTATATCTGTATTCTTTGCGGTCGAATTCAATGCGAGCAAGGTGTCGATAGAATGTACCTTTGCCTTCAAAGCCGGTGAGGGAATCAGCGGCTGTGGCTCTTGACGTCCGGATGTTTGCCTTCTCAACGCGTCGAATCGCCTTGGTCGCCTTTTGATCGAGTCCTTGGAACAAGACCCAAGCGGCGACGATGGGAATAAACATGAGAGCGATGAGGAGGTATCGCCGCACTTCAGAGAAACCTCTTCACGAGTGCATCAAGAGAACCTTGGCCTTCAAGAATGTGTTCGATGACTTCGCGGACGGCGCCTCGGCCGCCTGGAATTGTTGCCACAAAATCGCATTGATTTCGAACTATCTTTGGCGCCTCAGGGACAGTTGCAGCGTAGCCGGCCATGCGGAGAAGCGGCAGGTCCATATAGTCATCGCCCATGAACATGGCTTGGTGCGGTTCGACGCCTAACTCTCGAAGGATGCGTTCGAAGACCGGGACCTTGTCTTTGACGCCAACCTCGCAGACAGCCATCGCCAATTTGTCGGCACGCAAAATAGTTGCCTTGGAGTCATGGCCACTAATAACACCTGTGGTCAGGCCAGCCATGTGAGCCAACTTGATTCCTGCTCCATCCAAGATGCAAAACTTCTTGAAGGTGTTGCCATCTTCGCCGACATAAAGGCCATTGTCGGTCAGGATGCCGTCGACATCGAACAGGAGTACCTTGATGTCAAGCAATCGTGGGCGCTCTGTCATGGGTTACCTCGCCCGGACCAAATCTTGGACATCAATCAGCCCCAGGGGCAGGCCTTCCCGGTCAACAACTGCGAGTTGGTCGATTTGGTGTTCTCGCATGAGTCGTTCGGCTTCGGAGACAAGACATTCTGGCGCGATCGTCTTGGGTGTCTTGTTCATCAAGTCTGCTACGCTGAGCGTGAGGAATTCAACGCCACCGCCCAAAGCCCGCACAAGGTCACCATCAGTGATGAAGCCCGTCATTTTGCCGGCTGTATTGGTGATACAGGCCGCGCCGGGACGCCCAGGAGTTTCGTTCATCGCCAGGAGAGCTTCGTGGGATGTTGTTTCTTCGCCCACTGTCGTGAAGCGTTCACCACAGCGCATGATTTCGTCAACGCGCATGAGCTGGCGCCCCAAACTTCCGCCAGGATGGAATCGCGCGTAGTCTTCTGGACCGAAATTACGCCGCTTTTGAACAACCACAGAGAGGGCGTCTCCCAAGGCGAGCATGGCTGTGGTTGTGGATGTGGGGGCCAACCCCATGGGGCAGGCTTCCCCGGGCTCGCCAATGAAGAGGTGGTGGTCGGCATGACGCGCAAGTGTACTTTGCGCGTTCCCCGTGATGGCAATAAGCTTAGCGCCAAGCAGGCGCACAGAGTCAACGAGGCGCAGGACCTCGGCAGTTTCACCACTGTTTGAAAGAGCAAGGATCACATCTTCGTCACGGAGTCGACCAAGGTCACCATGCACGGCTTCTGCTGGATGGATAAAAAAGCTGGGCGTGCCCGTGCTGGCCATAGTGGCGCTAATTTTTTCGCCGATAAGACCAGCCTTGCCCATTCCCGAAACAGCGATACGCCCTTGGCATCCAAGACAAAGCTGGACAGCCTGAGGGAAGGCCTCATCTAAATGACTTACGACGTTCTTGACGGCGGCGGCCTCGGC
>JAJRYU010000810.1 GCA_024275615.1 Planctomycetota bacterium | reverse complement strand
ATTCTCAAGAAGGGATGAAGGAGAACTTCAGTCAACAGGAGCAGCACACTGGCTAATCACACATTCAAAACACTGTTGCGCAGGCTGAAAGTCGCGGGATTTCCTTTGGAATTCCTCAAGACGGCCGTATTGCCCGAATGGTGGGATGAAAGTTGTAACTCGAATCAAGAGTTACTCTGCGAGGTTGAATTTCGCATTGCGCGATTCCTCGGCACTTCCATGGATGTTGTCCGTTCACCAGACATACCCTTGCAGGCATACGGAGCGGCAAATGCTCGTCTCCGCAAAGTCCACAATATCGACAGCGATCGAATCGCGCCTGCCATACATGCGGCACTTGGCGTCGGTGCCGCTTCGCTGCGTACGCTCCGTTCTCCTGACTCGCCGGTGAGTCTTCCGCCGTCGGATCCAATCAAATGGCGTGAGCAGCTTTGCAAAGCAAATGCAACGGTGAATCTGGAAGTCATGTTGGATGACCTATGGCATCGCGGGATCCCCGTGCTCCCAGCAGAGACTCTCCCTGCACCGAGTTTTCAGGGCTTGGCTGGCATCATCAAAGGAAGACCGATTATTGTATTGGGTCATCGGCACGATATTCCAGGACGAGCTGCATTTACGATTGCACATGAAGTCTGTCACATAGTATTCCGTGACTGCCAGGAAGGGCAACCGGTTGTTGACGAAGAAGACGATGTCGCAGATACGTCGGCGATCGAGCTTCGGGCTGACGAGTATGCTCGGGCATTCTTTGCCGGTAAAGCTGAGTTGCCGACAATTCAGGCTACTTCTTTCAAGGAATTGGCCCAGCTTGCATTTGATTTCGAAGAGCGATCTGGGGTCGAAGCCAGTTTTGTGATCTTCGATTGGGCAAGGCGAACTGGTGATTTCCAAAACGCAATGATGGCCATCAAGGCTCTTTACAGGGGACATGGGGCGCGGCGGATGCTTCGTGACAAGTTCGATCAATTTGTTGAAGTTGGAGAGGCCTCGGAGAGCGATCGAGCTCTGTTGAGCTGCATATACGGTGGTTTTTCAGGCGATGAAGATTCTGTTTGACAATGATGCGTTTATTAAATTGGCGATGGCTGACCTACTCGGTGAGTCCATCGATCTTCTCGGTGGATCGCTAAGCCAATGCGTGCGATTGGCTTCTCTTCCATTCATGCTCCGAAAGAACAAGCTGCGAAGTCGATATGGAGAGGCGATCGCCGACAAGGTTTTGAAACTTGCAGAAAAGGTACCAGCATTGTCGCCGGTTCAGTCTCGATGGGAGGATGCCCTTCTTGAAACGCATGAAATCGATCCAGGCGAGGCCATTCTTTTTGCATCCGCAGCTGAACAAAACTGTATTGTCGTGACCGGCGATAAACGTGCCCTCAGAGCATTGAAGTCTGTTGACGGCATTCTCGAATGCCTCAATAACAAATTCGTCTCCATTGAGGGATTGCTAATTGCCCTCTGCTCTAAGTTCGGAAACGAGGAAGTCCATGAACGCACGCAAGACCTATCTCAACATGACGTAGCAGTCGGAGTGTGCTTTACTAAGAACGACATAGATCCGATTCCGAAACTGAAAGTCTATCTGGATGAACTCAAGCGAGATGTTGACCCGCTTCAGCTAAGGGATCTCACCGTCGAGAGAGGGCAAAACTGATGACGTTCGGCTACGACCATTATGTGCCCATTCTCAAAGCCAAGCAGGGAGAGAAAAAGGCCTTGGGCGCGATCTTACCAGGTCTCAGGAAGAGGATTACTCCGTTTATTGAGTTTGTGGAGCGAACTGACAAGCCAATACAAGGCCACATTGATACTGTGTTCAAAGGGCTGGCTGAGGCCGTCCTCGGGTATGGCCGTTGTTTTTTTGACCTCAAAGAATTGGAATGCGAAGGCACGGCGGCTCTTGAATTGGCGTATGAACGGGCGACAGAGGAAGCAATCTTGTTTGTTCCGGTCATCGGCCTCGGGAACGACTCAGCAACAAGTGTGGGATTGGCAAATGCTGAGAATGGCCTCTCTTTGCGACTGAACCGAGTTGATCTTGAGCGAGCAAGTCTGTCGGATGTCGTGGGGAAGTTCTTGGCCAAAATTAACCTCGAACCCGAGGGAGTGGATTTGGTCATTGACCTGGGTTCAATCGAAGACTTGATTGTACCCGGTGTTATTAGCCTTACGAAGCAGTTTGTCGCAAGCATCCCACATGTCCTACGTTGGCGCACGTTAACGGTCTCCTCGTGTGCGTTTCCGAAGAGCATGGGCATCGTAGACCGAAATTCCCACTTGCTGCACCCACGGGCTGATTGGGTCTCTTGGGTTCGAGGCCAACTTGCGCAGCGCAGAACCGCCAAAAGGGTGACTACCTACAGTGACCGCGCGATTCAGCACCCATTAGGAGTAGAGGGCTTTGATCCCACAAAAATGCAGGCTTCTGCGTCAATTCGCTATGCCACTCCAGAGGATTGGCTTCTCATCAAGGGCCAGGGTACTAAGACGCTGTCAACCACAATTCAGTTTCCGAATCTTGCTCAGAAACTCGTCAGCGGCACACTAAGTGGTTCTTACATGGGTGAAGGCCATTGTGTGGGGTGCGAGGGCATTTTCAAGTGCTCGCATGGAACCAAGGGATTCGGCTCAGCAGGAGTATGGCGGCGCTTGGGAACAATCCACCACCTGACGGTAGTGGCTAATTCTCTTGTTGCTCCAAACGCGCCTTGACGATTGAGAGGATCGCCTTAGCAAGCGTTTCCTCCTCCAATTGGTGACAGAGTTTGTCCCAAATGAGCTTCCTTGGTTTTGTCGTGAGCCCTTTGTCGCCGCCATGTTTCCGGAGCAGTTGCAGTGACTCTTCGCGCCAAAGGAGTTCAACCATTGCCCGGATTTCGCGATTTGGATTTTTCTTTTCTCTTCGGATTACTCGCAAGATAGGCCGCCCGGCCTTAATGTCCACTCTCAGTACCCCCCACCAACTGGGAAGAGATTCAAGTGCGCGAGCAAAGAGGCGATTGCCAACGACAAGGGTCACCCGATCAAACACACGCCCGTAGAACTTTATTTGCGTTTCGAGCCGATGAAGCGAATCGCGATCAGACTTGATCTCATAGCCATGTATCGCCCCATTGAAGACCGCCACATCAACTCTTACCTGGCCTCTGCAAAGCCCCATTTCATCAACAATCTTGGTATCGGGAGATCCTATGTTTCTGTCTCTAATGTAGTCGTGGAGTACCGGCCGAATGTCTGAATCACACAGGCGCAGGATTCTTGATGAGTCTCTGCTCTTCGTCGAGGCGGGCTGTTCTTTTTTTCTGGTCATGTCAATGAAATCGAACCCCGTGTTGCTGAAAATCGCTTTTTTGCCCCAGAATACCCACCGGCCGCTCAAGTTGTCGTTTGAGAGCAATCGTCAGAATTGTGCAAGATCCCGAGCGACATGATGAATGAGTCT
>JAJRYU010000809.1 GCA_024275615.1 Planctomycetota bacterium | reverse complement strand
GAGCCGGGGATTGAATTCGCTGCGGCGCGTGTCGTTGGCACTGTGCTCCACGCCTCCCGCTTGTTGGAAATGGGGTTGTCTCAAACAGCCTTTGTGCCAATTTCTGGTTTTCACCATGCCGGGCCAGAGGCGACTCGGGACTATTGCCTCTACAACGACCCTGCGGTGCTGTTGAGCACATGGCTGAGCGAACACCCCGATGAGAAGATCGCTTACGTCGACGTGGATGTTCATTTTGGGAACGGTGTCTATGACCGTTTTCGTGACGACCCACGGCTGATGGTCGTTGATATTCACCAAGATGGCCGGACATTTTGGTACAGCGAGGGGACCGAAGAGGAACCTGGGAATCTCAGAGCAGCGACGGCTCGCCTTGATGCCTTGCCCCCCGGTGTTGGCGACGAGGCTTACCTTTTGCTTTGGCATGAGCACCTTGAAGCAATCAAGGAATTTGACCCCAAGCGGATCCTCTTTCTTGCCGGAGCCGACATGCTGAAGGGCGATGGGCTCGGACAATTTGAGTGTAGCACGGAAGTCTTGCACGCCGTCGCTCGCGACCTTGCGAGCTTGATTCATTGCGACAACGCGCGACGCATGGTGGTCCTGGGAGCGGGGGGGTACGATCTTAGACAACTGGGACCAGCGTGGTGCGGTGTTATAGAGATACTGGCAAGACTCAACTCGTTGTGAAAAAGAGGTGGAATTGTGTCACTCGAAGAAACTGAACGGAGCGGGAATGACGCCATTCTGCGCTTTGACACTAAGCAAGTTCGCCTGATCGACGCCATCGTTCTCGATTCGGAAGCCAAGTATGAGCTTGAGTTGAGACCAGATGAACCAGAGATGGAGGATGGTGTCGTTCTGACCGCGAATCGCAGCGCCTGCCTTGCTTTGGCGAAAATGTTTGGCCAACTCGCACTCTGTGATTTAGCCGAAGGCTACAGCGTTCGCATCGGCTGGGATGAAACGGATGCGGTCGGGTTTCGCATTGTCCTCGATGAGTCTGGACGGCTCGACGGCTACGAGGAAGACTGACCGTTCTTGCCGACCCTGGCGTCGGGCCAAAACCATGTTTGTTGCTGGGCGAGCACCAAGCTCGCGTATGCCGATCGATGGCGTGATTGGTTAGAGCGCTGTTGCGGCTACTCCAGGCTCCGGCTTGGTAAACGACCCTCTTCAACATTCTTGATGTCGGCGACAACCATTTTCGAGACGAGGTCTTCAAAGCTCACTTCGGCTTGCCAACCTAAGATCTCTCTCGCTTTGCTCGGGTCACCCAAGAGCAGTTCGACTTCGGCTGGACGCCAGAACTTCGGATTGACACGCACGACGACATCGCCCGTTTTCTTGTTTCGACCGACTTCGTTTTCGTTTTCACCTGACCAGTCGATTTCCATGTCAAGAGCATTGGCCGCCGCGTTGACGAAGTCTCGTACTGAGTGTGTGCGGCCCGAAGCAATGACGAAATCCTGGGCTATTTCTTGCTGCATCATTAGAAATGCGGCGCGCATGTAGTCTCCAGCAAAACCCCAGTCACGTTGGGCATTCAGATTGCCCAGCTCAAGTTCGCCTCGACCGTCGATGCTGATTCGAGCCAGAGTTGAAGTAATTTTTCTGGTGACAAATTCCAGGCCCCGAAGTGGCGACTCGTGGTTAAACAGGATTCCCGAAACAGTGAACATGTCGTGGGATTCGCGATAATTGACGCTCATCCAGTGGGCGTAGAGTTTTGCCACGCCATAAGGGCTGCGGGGGTAAAAGGGAGTATTCTCTGATTGTGGCACCGCTTGAACCTTGCCAAACATCTCCGATGTTGACGCTTGGTACATCTTCATATTGGGGTTGACCGTACGAATGGCCTCCAGCAATCGCGTGACCCCAATGCCGTCGATGTTGCTGGTGTAAAGCGGTTGTTCGAAGGAAACGCCGACGAAACTCTGCGCCGCCAAGTTGTAGACTTCGTCAGGTTCAATCTTGGTCAATGTGCGGAGGATGTTGTTGTATTCGGCTAATTCGAAAGGTTCGAATTTGACATGGTCAAGAGCGCCGATTTCGTTCAGGCGCCAGGTCGTCAATGAAGCGCTCCGGCGGTAGGCACCGAAAACTTCGTAGCCTTCATCGAGAAGTAGTCGTGCCAGGTAAGCACCGTCTTGTCCAGTGATGCCAGTGATAAGCGCGCGCTTTGTCATGAAGATCCCCCTTCGTTGTTTCGATGAGATCCTATCACAGAATGTCAGATACGCCGACAGGCACCATCAGGATAATTCCGGTGCCCACTCAAAGAGAGCGTCTGTGCTTTTGGGGTGGTTAGTTCTTGTCTTTTGTGGGGCGAATGTCGGCGCGGCTTTGGTCGGGGAACTTGTCCTCGAAAATGTATCCCTCTTCGTTGTAGTCCACCAATCCTTGTTCTGCGAGTAAAGAACAAGAAGCGCAATAGGGCATGGGTTTGCCCTCATAGAGACCTTTTCGCAGGGCCTTGTATTCCTTGCCGTTCCAGATTTCGTCCCAATCTTGCTGGAATACGTTGCCAACAACGGGGCGACTCTGATGACAACAGGGTGCCACGTCCCCGGAAATATTGACGAAGACTTGGCGCCACGCGAATTGGCACCAATACCGCCCTTTTTCCTTGGCCCATGCCGGAGCATCACTTTCTTGCGCCAAGACCTCCGATTCTCGTGCTGGAACACAAGATGTGGTTGGACCAACGACGTGGTCCATTCTTGGCACCATTCCGGTGGCGCCTACTTCCTCACTTAAAGTGGTGGCTCGATCGATGATCTCCGTCTCGGCGTCATCATCAACGTCAAAGAGTGCGGGAGCCGTTAGCCTGACCCCCAGTTCGTCAGCTTTTTCTTTCGCCTTGAGAATCCAATGATTGGCGAGAGCTTTGGGCTCAAAAAGCGACGAGCCCCGAAGTTCTTTGGTGAAAACCAAGAGGTGCCCCGCGCTGATTTCGTCGACATCGAGTTTGTGAGCCCATTCGACGATGAGGGGGAATTCTTCGATGTTCTCACGCATGAGCGTGACGCCGAAGGTGAATTTTACCGATTTCTTGAATCCAGATGCTCGCCTGAGATCGCGAAAAACTTCCAAGTTCTTGATGACGGCGTCGAATTTGGATCCAGTGCGACAATGTTCGAACGTTTACTTCGTGCCGCCGTCGAAACTCATGATGAGGCGGTCCAGGAGCGGCATCATCCGCTCTAGCCTTTGTTTCTTGAGCAACATACCATTGGTGACAATCTCAAGTTTCACGTCAAAGCGTTCGGCGTACTCAAGCATGAGATCGAAATAGGGGAAAGTGAGTGGTTCACCGATGACAGTGGGATTGACGACGGTCACGTGAGGGAACGCCGTTTCGGCCATGGACCGAAAGAGAGTTTCGTCCATGGCGAACTTGTGAACGCCTTTCTTGCGGAATTCATTCCGGCCGAATTCACAGTCGCAAAAGAAACAGTGCAGGTTGCAGTCGCCGGTAAATTCGAAGGTGATCTTCATTGGCACGGCGTTCACCCGCTCGGATGCGTGAGATTCAGCTTCCAAGGCGCCTTGCTCATTGGCGCGCGTCATCGCCGTGTAAGGATTGGGATCTTTCGGTGTCGGCATGGCAGGCTCATAGGGAGTTTCGTTCTGGGTAGCATAGCACAATTCTGCTCGCCCTTGGCGGAGGCCTCAGGGCTGGTCTCTTAGCAGAATCGTCTCCACGAGGTCGTTTGTGAGAAAAGTCAGGCGAGGGATTCTAGCCACAATGGTAAAATGGCCCCTTGTTTGAGGTCTCTCGGAGAATCTTCGATGTGCGCGGAGTTTTTTTGCCTCGACTTCCGGCAAAATATTTTCGGTGCCTTACCAAGTCGTCCGCGCCTCGTTAGAGTCTTTGGCGGTTGATGATGGCGAGCTCTGACGCGTGAGAGCCCGGGCAAGCGTCTCAGATGCCGGAATCGGCCGATCGAAATCGGTCATGGTTCATCCTGCTTGAGAAAGAAACTCGGGTAGACGAAGGGGAGCTCTACATATGTCGGATGGAATCGGCAAATTCCTACTCTCCTCCTTAGGGAAAAAGCTGATCATGGGGGCAACAGGGCTGATGCTCGTTGGTTTCTTGATCGCGCATCTTCTCGGCAATCTCAGCATCTATGGCGACGTGGAAGGCGGCAGCAGTTTTATTGCCTATGCCAACAAGCTCCACGATCTTGGCCCTTTGCTGATTGCTATGGAGGTCGGTTTGGTCGCACTTTTTGGCATCCACATTTGGATGGCCTTGAAAATAACCGCGGAAAATAGGGCAGCACGGCCACAGGGTTACGCCTACAACAACAATTTTGGCAAAAGTACACCGGCGTCACGGAGCATGCCTTACACCGGCATCGCCATTCTTGGCTTGCTCATCATGCATTTGATTCACTTCAGATTCATGAAGGGGATCGCAGCTCCTGAAGCCGCAGAGTTGCACGAACGTGTCATTGACGTGATGAAGAATCCATTGTGGGCAAGCCTTTATGTGCTTCTGGCTGTCCTCATCGGCGTGCATCTGATGCACGGATTTCGAAGCGCGTTTCAGTCCATTGGTGTGAATCACCCACGACTTAACGGACTCTTCAAACGTATTGGCGTTGTTTTGGCAATCCTCTTGGCCCTTGGGTTCGCTTCGTTCCCAATCGTGGCCATTGTTGCCTGGAGGAATATGTAATCACCATGAGCAACATACTCGATTCTAAGATCCCTGATGGCCCCTTGGCCGACAAATGGGACCTTCACAAAGCTAAGCTCAAACTGGTCGCCCCCAACAACCGTCGCAAGTTCAATATCGTCGTCGTTGGCTCAGGATTAGCGGGTGCTTCTGCGGCCGCGTCATTGGCGGAAATGAACTACAACGTCACCTGCCTTTGCATCCAGGATTCCGCACGAAGAGCTCATAGCATTGCTGCCCAAGGCGGCATCAATGCCGCCAAGAACTATCCCAATGACAACGATAGCGTCTTTCGCCTTTTCTATGACACGATCAAGGGCGGCGATTTTCGTGGTCGGGAAGGCAATACCTACCGCTTGGCCCAGGTGGCCAACAACATCATTGACCAGTGTGTCGCCCAAGGTGTTCCCTTCGCAAGAGAATACGGTGGCGTCCTGTCAAACCGGACTTTTGGCGGCGCTCAAGTATCGCGAACATTTTACGCCCGCGGCCAAACAGGACAGCAGCTCCTCCTCGGCGCTTACAGTGCACTTATGCGCCAAGTGAACCGGGGCAAAGTTGATATGCGTCCGCGCCGCGAGATGATGGACCTTGTCAAGGTCGATGGCGTTGCCCGCGGGGTTGTCGCTCGCAACTTGGTGACCGGTGAATATGAGCGCTATGCCGCTGACGCTGTGCTGCTGTGTACCGGCGGTTATGGCAACGTCTTT
>JAJRYU010000061.1 GCA_024275615.1 Planctomycetota bacterium | reverse complement strand
CGCCGGGATCGCATCTATCGCATGACACCCATGGCAAGTGATGTCTAAATCCAAGAGATCACGAGTGACGATCCATCACAAGGCTGAGGAATGCGTGGGTTGTGCCTTTTGTGCCGAGGTGATTCCCCAATACTTCAAGCTCGACAAGGACGGCATGGCCATCTTGAAGGACGGCACAAGACGTGGCCCGCTCTTTCATGCCGAAGCCCTCGCCATCGACTTGGACGACATCAATGAAGCGGCCGAAGGCTGTGCCACCAACATCATCAGCGTGGATTAGGCCCACGACGTCCCGCTCTTTGGCACTCTGAAATGACGGACTAAGAACTTCTACAAGAATCCGCTTCAGCAAATTGCTTTGTCGCCAATCATGGGATCATGGGATATCATGCCTGAAAGGTGGGGATTGATTCGCTCGTTGGTTTGGAGGTTTTAGCCCTGAGAACATACAGAATCATCTTTCTCACAGCTCTTTTGTGCTGTCCGCTATCGGCACAGGAACAAGAACTACAAAAAGTCTTCGATCGATCGGTTGGGCCTCTCATCGATCGCTATTGCACCGACTGCCACAGCGAGCCCGATCTTGAGGGTGACTTGGATCTGGAACTGTTCATGGAAGCGCCTCGATCACTGCAGCAGAGGGACATTCTGCGGGACATTCGGACCAAGATCAGAAGCGGCGAGATGCCGCCTGAAAAAAGGAAAAAACAGCCCACCGCCAAAGAAAAGCTCAGCATCATTTCATGGACGTCCGCTGCTTTGGCCAACCGACCGAGCATCCCCAACGACCCTGGGCGTGTCATCATGAGACGATTGAGCCGTTTCGAATACGACCGAACGATTTTCGATTTATTCGGAGTCAGAACGAATCGTTCATCGAGTTTTCCAGCCGATGATCTATCCCATGGTTTTGACAACTTGGGCGGTGCCGCCACCATGAGTGTGCTCCACTTAGAAAAATACGCCGACGCCGCAGAAGATATCGCCCAAAAGACCATCAGCGTGGAAGACCCGAAGAACCCACCGACCCGCCGCGTGGAAGGTGAAGAAATGGACTGCACATTGGAAGGGGCAACCGACGGCAGCAACGCTTCCTTGTTTTCGAGAGGTACTGTTAGCCAAGTCTTGGAGCTGCCGCGAGACGGAACCTATGAGATTCTGATCCGAGTTTGGGGCGACCAAGCTGGCTCGGAGCCAGCCAGAATGCGTGTCGATTGGGATAACGAGGAGCTCACCCTTCTCAACGTCACTGAAGACCGGCGCATGCCCGCCATCAAGAGCCTTGAGATCAACGGCAAAAAGGGCCGTCATGTCATCGCCATGACTTTTGTGAACGACTACTATCGCCCGGATGCGGTTGATAGAAACGAGAGAGACCGAAACCTCCACATTGACTATTTCGAACTTGTCGGCCCCACTGACCAAAGGGAGCCAAGTTTCGGGCAACGTTGGCTCATGGCCAAAGACAAAGGCCAAGGAAAACCCAAGGAGAGAAGTAAACCAATTCTGCGAGAACTCTGCCTGCGAGCGTGGCGCCGATCAGCCACGAACCTGGAGATACGTCGACTCAGCAAACTCGTGGCACAAACCGTCTCTTCTGGTAGTAGTTTCCCAGAAGCGATCAGGTTTGCCATGCAAGCAGTTTTGATTTCTCCTCATTTCCTTTTCCGCATTGAACCCGGCGACAACCGAAGTCGCAAGGCGGGGGTGAAAGACCTCAAGGACTTTGAGTTGGCGACTCGGCTTTCTTATTTCCTTTGGAGCAGCACACCTGACCCTGTGCTCTTGGCGCTTGCCAAGAAGAGGAAACTGAAAGACCCCATGATCTGGACAAGTCAAATCCAGCGCATGCTTGCCGACAAAAAATCGGACGCTCTGGCCAAGAGTTTCGCCGCTCAGTGGTTAGAACTCAGAAACCTCGTCGACTCAGCTCCAGATCCAAAACGTTTCCCAGAATTCACTCAAAAACTGCGCTCAGCTCTGGCCCGGGAAAGCGAGTTGCTGTTTTTGGACGTGCTCGGCACGGACGCGCCGATCACCCGGTTGATTGACGCCGACTACACCTTTCTGAACGAACTCTTGGCCAAGCACTATGGCATAGAAGGTGTCGCGGGTCCGCACTTTCGTTTGGTGAAACT
>JAJRYU010000808.1 GCA_024275615.1 Planctomycetota bacterium | reverse complement strand
TTTGTTGACCACGCGGGCAAGGGACAAAGAGAGAATATCGGCCGCCCTCGATCGCGCGACCGCCTTGATCAAGTCTGAAGTCACTGCCGGTAGGTTGCGTGCTGCCAAATCTGCTCTCCTTACTGGCCGTGAGATGGCCAAAGAGAAAGGCTGGCAGGAGGACTTGGGACTCCGCATTGCGGCCTTGGAGGATGACGAAAAAGCCAGGACTCTGCTTTTGGACGACGACAGTGATCCTTTGGGCGTCATGGCTGTGGCATTTCTCAAGGACTTGGTGAGACGAAGACCGGCGGATACATCGCCTCATGTTTGGTTAGCCTTGGCATACACCAAACAAGGGCGCGACGAGAAGGCCCGGCTGGAGCTAGAGCTGCTACCACAGGGTAAGAGCTATTTGCACACTTTCGACTTAGACGCGGAAGCCCTGGCGGACGCACCGCCTCAACGTCATCTTCGAGGCATGTTCGAAGTTATCTTGCTGTCCATGCGAGGACGTGCTCTCGCCGCATTGCAACGGCTTGAAAGACTCATGGAAGTAGGTGCCAACCAACCGGCTTTGGCATGGGTCGCTGCGGAACAAGCCACACGCATCCAGGACTTTCGATCTGCTTTGGCGTATGCCAGCAAAGCTCGAAGTCTCATGGCAGAATTGACACCTCTTCAGATGGGAAGATATTCAGTTCATTTGCGCCGTGCTGGCCTCACAGACTTGGCCCTGGAGATCGTCGAAAAGGCGATCCTCAAGTCCCCGAAGAATGCTCTTCTTCGGGTTCACTTGGCGTCAGCCTACGCGGATGCGCGAGAGTACGCGAAAGCCACCACCGCCTACGAGCGCCTCATTGAAGATGAGCCGACGTTAGGAGTAGCCTACCGCAACTATGCAAGCGTCTTGATAGACCAAGAAAAATACCATGAAGCTCTGCCGATCGTCAAAAGGGCTACGGAGCTAGACCCGGACGATGCCGGGGGTTGGGTGAACTACGCTGCTGTTCAACAGAAACTTGGGCGCAATGAAGAAGCCCTAGTGTCCCTTGATCAAGCCATCAAATTGCGCCCCAATTTCCCCTTCGCGTTGCACAATCGAGCGTCGTGTCTCAAGGAACTTGGACGATTGGAAGAGGCCCTCCGTTCGGCGCAAGCGAGCTTGAAGCTCAAACCTGACTACCCAGAATGCCACTATACTATCGGTTCGATCTATCTTGTTCAGGGAAAAGACGCTGAAGCTCTTGTGGCATTTGAGAAGGCAGCTGCCCTGAACAAATCACTCTCGATCGTTCACGAGGGGATCGGGACAATCCACCTTCGAGCCGGGCGTTTTGCTGAAGCTCTGTCGGCGTACAAAGCCGCGCTCAAGATCGATCCTGTCGCCCACATGGCATGGGCTCACCTGACTCTCGTCCGTGAGGGTTTGAATGATCTTCCACAGGCCCTCGAAGACGGAAAGAAAGCGATCGCGTTTTACCCGACGGATATCCAAGCCAACCTCAACTACGGGTCAGCACTCATTCATGCTCAACAACTGGACCAGGCGATCTCTGTTTTTGAAGATCTCCTCGATGTAGCGCCGCAAGAGGATCGAATCCTTCTCATCTTGACAACGCTGCTTGCGGCAAGTGACACCGATTGTGCTACGGCGTTCTTATTGTGCCTTGAAGGAAGAAAGAGCCAGTTCTTCAAACACAACAAGCAATTCACGGAACCTCTTGTGAGTGCCACAGCCGCATTACCTAGCAAGAGCCTACTTGCCCGGGCTTGCAACCTACGTTTGAGCGTGGGTTCCAGTGACTTAGGCGAGGAACAAACGAATACACTAAGAGAACTGGTAGCGACCCTGAAAGATCTCCCCCATGGGACCAAGAGCGCACAACGGGCCAAAGACCTGGGGACAATTTACACCTTGGGCTACCTTGCCGAGAAGCCAAACACGTTGAGCAAAAAGGACCTGCACACCTTGAAAGACCTTCTGTCGAAAGAAGTCCTTGATCGCGAATCACGCTGGACCATAGCAGCAAAGAAGCTCAAGTCTGAACGGGACAAGGCTGCGCAACCATTGCGAACACTCGCCCGCGAAAAGGCGAACGACTGAACGCCAGCAGACCGAACACGGTGGGATTCTCCACATATTTGGAGCACTCGCCCTGTTTGGTAGTCAAAGAGCCTGCAATCGGTCTGAAGACGGGCGCCGCCGCGTTCAGATTCGGTTGGCAACCGATGATGGACTCGAACCCACCTCTGCGGCGGGAAGTAGGTCCATCCCTAACCCAAAAAATCCAGGACAGCACTCCGGTTACAAACGCCGATCTAAACAGCTTCTTGCGACTCCTTACCGACACACCTGTTCGATCAATCCAAGTACTTTGTGGAAAGAAGATGCTTGGCGGCCGCGGTCAGTTATGAGTGTCCTGTGCCGTTGGCATCTGGTTGGGAATCAGTTTCCAAATCGTGGAACTCATAGGTGCAACGACGGTCGCCTGAAGCCATGTGGTCCCGTCGCTTGACAGTGACTTGTTCGCCCAAGACGGCGCTGAAGACCTTGGATTCACCTTCACAGATATCCTGGCAGTTGCAGGCAGCTGAACCGATGGGGCAGTGGTTCTCAATCAACTCCACACCGCCGTCGGGTAAATCGCGGTACTCGGCCATGTATCCTTGGTTCTTACGCATCTCCACAAGGGAAGCGATCTTCTCCTTGAAGGTCTTATTCTCTAGGTCCAAGACTTCTCGGGCAGCTTCGGATTGAGTCTCAATGACATAGTCGAGGACGCTGCGCAGGCCAACATCGCCAAAATTCTTGCGAATTCCGTCGACTAAGAGGGTTGCCAACAAACCATGGTTGTCCGGGAAATGCTCATTAGCTTTTTCGGTCAAACTCCAGATGTGTGCTGGACGGCCGACTTTGCCCTTTTTTCGGACATGATCGACGTAGCCGTCATCTTCGAGAGTTTGCAAATGCTGACGAACAGCAATCGTAGTGACTTGAAGTATGTCTGCGAGTTCTCCAGACGAAAGCGGACCTTTCATCTTGAGATGAAGGATGATTTTGTCTCTCGCGCGTGTTGTTGTATTGAGATGCATCAAGCATTCCCCACAGTTTGAAAAGGGGGTCAATTGTGAATTCGTATGGGTAATCGTAACGCAACTTGCAGACCATTTCTAAGTTGCTATTTTAGGAAGCATCGGCTTACTTAATTAGTTGCCCAGTGCAGCGAAAGAGTCCTAAATGACTGAAAAAAAGCGTGTTACGCCAGTTATTGCCCGCGGGCGCAAGCCCAGAGTCGGGTCAAGTCCATCGGAGCCTCTCGACCTTTACATGCGTGATGTCGAGGCTCACCAGCTCTTATCGAAAGCAGAAGAGCGCGAATTGTTGTCGCGGTTGGTGCAAGATAGAGATGCCTGGGCAACCTCGTATTTGCACACTGAGGCCGCTTTGGAGCTGGTATGGTCAGATATTTGTGCCTGGCGCGACAAAGAGATCGCTGGCAGTTCTCTTATTCCTGGACCTCCCCGGCTAAAACCCGGACAAATTGGACCAGATGACCATTTAAGGCGTCTATACCGCATATTTTCTAGGCACGTGCGGTATAACCCAAGTCGACCCTTTACATATCGACTGCGTCGAAAGACGCGAAGATTGGTGCGTTCCGTCCTTTTTGTGGGATTTCGCCCTCGTCCCATGAGTCGTTATCGCGAAGCAGCCGTGGCCACCCATGGGGCTGCCGTGGAGGTGCGTGTTAACGAGACACGGGCCCGTTTTGACGAAACTCGGAGGCCACTGATCGAACGCAATCTGCGTCTCGTTCTGAAAGTGGCATGGGGCTACGTCCCGGGTCCCATGACCTTCGATGAGTTGATTCAAGAGGGCAATATCGGCCTCATGCGCGCGGCGGAATCATTCAATGAACGGTTCAGCGTGCGTTTTTCGACCTATGCGTTCTTGTGGATCAAGCAGAGTGTGATCCGGGCCTTGGAAGAGAAAAGTCGCATGATTCGCTTGCCGGTCCATTTGACTCATCTTCTGCGCAAAGTCGCGAAGGAACGTGATGTCAATGAACCATTGCCGGATGTCGTGAGCTACCAGGGCAAGAAATACAAACTCCCAAAACTGATGGCCAATCCCAGTGTGACGGGCGGCATGGTGAGCTTGGATAATGCTCGTAGCGGCGATGAACATGGTTTTGCTGACACCATTGCTGACTGTGTCTTGCCCCAACCTGACGAACACGTCATGGGTTTGGATTTGAGCATGTTTGTCAAGAATTCACTGTCATCCTTGCCGGAGCGACTTCGCAAGATTCTGAGATTGAGATTCGGCATCGAAACCAAGCGTCCTCATACCTTGGGAGAAATTGGCGCCATTTTAGGAGTCTCTTCTGAGAGGATTCGCCAGCTCCAAGAAGAAGCCCTGCAGTTTCTGAGAGAAGGCCCAGATGGCGGCGCTCTGCAAGAGCTGAGCATCGGCTGAGGATAAGAATCTCGCCCTCGGGCATACCGTCATGGGGCACGAGGGCATAAGATCCTCGTATGCCGAGTGATCAAGATGACGCCTTGGAGATGAGTTCGGATGCTGCGATCGAGCGGGTCCGGATCAATTACCGTTGGCTGCTCAAACTACGTTGGACAGCCGTCGTCGGTCAATTGCTGACCATTGCCGTCGTGGCAATTTTTGTTTCGACTGATCTACCGTTTCTTCACTTGGCGATTGTCGTTGGTGCGACCGCAGTCACCAATATCATCCTTAGTTTTCGATTTGGCCTGGGGAGGGCCGCAAACCCGACGATCTCAGCTCTTAACGAGGCGGAGCTGGTGGCGATCATGGCATTTGACGTCATCCTATTCAGCAGCCTCCTTTTTGTGACTGGCGGCGCCGAAAACCCTTTCTCGATTTTCTTTCTCGTGCACGTGGTTCTTGCCGCTATTGTCCTGCGGCCAGTTTGGGCCTGGGCATTGGCACTTGAGTGTGTGGCCAGCTATAGTTTTCTTTTTGTCCAAGATACCTCATTTCCCAATCTCCGCGACGCGGATCAATTGCTGGAAGTCCAGCATTGGGGTTCCCTAGCGGCTTTTGTCACGGTTGCCGTGATCATCGCTTGGTTTGCAGTCCACATTCACGAAGAGCTTTCTAAGCGGGAGCAAGATCTTCTGGAGATTCGGCAAAAACGCTCACGTCTCGATCGGCTTGAAGCCCTCATTACCTTGGCCGCTGGTGCCGCCCACGAATTGTCCACGCCGCTTTCAACAATCGCTGTCGCCGCTGGCGAGCTGCATCACGACTTGAAGCGATGGAGCCAAGAATCTGGCCTCGGCGCTGAAGCCTTGGAAGATGCTGAGTTGATACGGAATCAGGTCAAGCGCTGCCGTGATATCTTGGAGCAAATGTCTGCTGATTCTGGTGAGATTTCCGGCGAACCCATGATCTCAGCACGACTCTCAGAGCTGATCGAGTGGATTTTGGGGCCGATTCCCAATGGCGACCGTGTCGATCTCGTTGTCAGTGAAGGCCTTCTGGTGGAAATCGCCTTTTTCCCCAGGAAAGCGCTGACAAGGGCCCTCAGGGGGATGATCACCAATGCCCTGGACGCGGACGAGGGCGGTAATGAGGTCAAGGTGGCGATTCGTCGTGAGGGAGCTAATATGATCATGGTGGTCACAGATCGTGGAGCAGGAATGACTCCAGACGTCTCGAAACGAGCCTTCGAACCTTTTTTTACCACGAAGGCGCCTGGCAGAGGCATGGGGTTGGGGCTCTACCTGAGTCGGTCAGTGATCGAACGCTTGAGCGGTTCCATTGAGTTGGTCAAGACTGGTAGCGATGGTACTACCATGAGAGCTGTGATCCCTCTGTTCAGCTCCCCGTCCAACCGCGAATTGGAATTAGAACGAACAAGGACGGCACCTAAGTCGTGACAGAAAGGGCCAACAGTGTCTGACATCAAGTCCAATGCGAACAATGCGAGCCTGCCAAACGTGGAGCAACCCACTCTGCTGATCGTTGATGATGATCCGGCACTTCGGGAGCGTCTCGCCCGGGCCTTTGGTAAACGCGGTTTTGAAGTCATGGTCGCCGGCGGCCGAACCGAAGCGAATGCTGCTGCGAATCATGATTCTCCCGAGTTTGCCATCGTTGACCTCAAGATGACCGACGGCAATGGCCTTGAAGTTGTTCGCGATCTCATCGCCATCGATCCCCAAACTAAGGTCTTGGTACTTACGGGTTATGGCAGCATTGCCACTGCCGTAGACGCCGTGAAACTGGGTGCCCTCAGCTATCTATCCAAACCGGCTGATGTTGATGATATTTTGGCCGCTTTTGATCGTGGTGAAGGGGAAGCGCTTGATCCAAGCCGCATCGACTATAAGGCCCCCAGCTTGGCACGCGTGGAGTGGGAGCACATCAACCGTGTCCTCGCGGATTGTGGCAACAACATTTCTGAAGCCGCCCGCCGGTTGGGAATTCATCGACGCTCACTGCAACGCAAGCTGCAGAAATATGCACCTCGTTAAAACGGAAGTTCGGTGCCACAAGACCAACCATCAGTTCACATGAATGCCATTGAGATCGAAGACCTCACCATCAGGTATGGCGCCGAAACAGCGGTAGACGCCTTGTCATTCGATGTCCGGCGTGGTGAGGTCTTTGGCTTTCTTGGTCCCAATGGTGCTGGCAAGACGTCGACTTTGCGGGCTCTTCTGGGTCTACTCAAACCCGATGAGGGAGTGATGCGGTGGTTCGGAAACGCCGCACTTGTCCCCAACGAGGAAACGCGTCGCCGCATTGGCTACTTGCCAGGAGATCTAGCCCTTCCCAATTTCTTGACCGGTTGCGAAACCCTGACGTTCTTTGCTGATCTTCATGGCAAACCGGCCCTTCATCGCGATGAGTTTCTTGATCATCTTGGATTCGATCGCAAGGCCTTGCGCCGCAAGGTGCGAACATATTCCACGGGCATGCGGCAGATGATCGGCCTTGCCACTGCTGTTCAACATGATCCCGAAGTTCTTGTCCTCGACGAGCCAACGACTGGATTGGATCCCTTGGTGCGAGGCAATCTTATCGCCTGGCTGCAACAACGTGCAGCAGTTGGGCGAACGGTCTTGTTTAGTAGTCACGTCTTGTCGGAAATCGAGGCCTGCGCTGATCGCATTGCTCTCATTCATCGCGGACGCATTCGGTTCCTGGGTTCACTCAGCGATTTGCGTGGGCAATTTCCACGCCGCGTGACTGTGGTGGAAGTCGGGGGCGCGCGCCGGACATTTGATCGCAATGGCACCGCCATGGAATTGATCGAAGAATTGCGCGCCATGCAACCCCTTGATTTCGAAGTGCGCTATGCCGATCTGGGTTCGTTGTTTCGCAGCCTTGCCGACAACAAGGAGGGGGCGTGATGAGTCCCGTCTTCTTGAAGTTTCTCATCCGAAGACACCGCATGTCGACTCTTTTGTTTGGCTTTCTGCCCATGTTTATCGGCGTTGTTGTTGGACTGCTTTATCCCACCTACAGCAAAGAACGAAATCTCGTCAAACTCCTTAAATACACGACGCGTTTCTTTGGTGGTGACAAGCTGGACATGTTCTCCCCCGACGGTGCTTTCAGCATGCCCTTTCAACACCCGCTGGTCCTGATTGCCTATGCCGTTCTCCCGGCCATTGTTGCCATGGGAGTGCCAGCAGGCGACCGCGGAACGAAGGGTCTGGACCTCATGCTCGCGACCCCGCTCTCCCGGCGCAAACTCGGTTGGTCTGTTTGGTTGTATCAGACAATGTCTGCCGCATACTTGGCGCTCATGACGCTTGTGGCCGCCAGCGCGGCTGGACTGATTGCCGGGGAATATGCGAGCATCAATCATGAGGCCTTCTTGGCTCTGGCCTTTGTGGGGTTTTTGCTCATGTCGACGTTCGGGGCTTTGGCCATGATTGTCTCTGTTCTGGCTCGTGACCGGGGACAGGCGACTTTGACCTATGGCATCTTCGTCGCCGGTTTCTTCCTCATCGATGTTACGTCAAGGATGTGGAAGTCCGGTGATTGGCTCGGTTGGTTTACTCCCTACGGCTATCTCAGGCCTTCCCGGGTCCTCTCTGCGAACACGGTTTTTAGCGGAGCTCTGGCACGAGACCTCATCATCCTTGCCACCGTCTGCATCGTCGGGCACCTCTTGGCGTCTTGGCTCCATTGCCGGCGCAAGAGCGCCTAAGTCTACCCTTAGCATGCTTCATCGATGGGTGGGGCGCCATTGTCAGGTGCTTGAGCGCTTGCTATTCCGTACGACAAGGAGGTCGCTATGAATCACGAAACGCGTGCCGCTCATATCGAATCACTAGTTGGTCGGACTCCGCTCTTGGGTATCCGCTGCAAACTGAACGGTCGTTCCATCACAGTTTATGCAAAGCTCGAGACTCTTAATCTCACCGGCAGCATCAAAGACAGGATGGCACTCCATGTTCTCAAGCAGGCACTGCGGTCTGGCGAGTTGCAACCCAACGCACCGATCTATGAAGCCTCCAGCGGCAACACGGGGATTTCACTTGCGGCGATCGGTCGAGCCCTTGGGCATGGCGTACGTATATACATGCCAGATTGGTTGAGCCGAGAGCGCGTGATGTTGATCGAGGGATTTGGAGCCGAAGTGGTGCCAATTTCACGCGCCGAAGGTGGTTTCTTGGGCGCCATTGCTAGAGCCGAGGAAGACATTCGTTCTGTTGGTGGTTTCTTGCCGCGCCAGTTTGATAACGAAGACAATGTTCTGGCTCATTATTGTGGCACAGGGCCAGAGCTGTTGACTCAATTGGCTTCCCTGAGCTTGGTGCCGACTCACTTCGTTGCTGGCGTGTGTACCGGCGGAACGGTCATGGGGGTCGGGCGGTTTCTCAAAGAAGCGAGTTCGTCTATTGCAATTCACCCTCTCGAACCGGCGAATTCGCCGACGATGAGAACGGGCGAGCGTCGGGGTAATCATCGTATTCAAGGAATCAGCGACGAGTTCATTCCCGCCATTGTCGACCTCGAGGCCTTGGACGAAATCGTTGATGTTTGGGACGGCGATGCCATTATTATGGCCCAACGGTTGGCGAGAGAACTTGGTTTGGGCGTAGGCATTTCTTCAGGAGCAAACCTAATAGGGGCCTTGCAACTTGCTGCAGCTAAGGATGCCGATTCGGTTGTGACGACTGTTTTTCCGGATAGCAACAAGAAGTACCTCAGCACAGACTTGTGGCATAAGGAGGCCGTCCTCGATGAATACCTCAGCCCTCATGTTCAGCTCCTCGGTTTTGACACGATTGCTGGCTTGCCAATCACGGCACCGGGTTAGCCCCATGCCACGTCAATGCCATGGGGCCGAGATTCCGGTGAGAATGCAACTAGGGGACGAAGTCAATTTGGACAGCAGGAGAGTAGAACTCCCAAGGGTATGACAGGATGTATGCGTAGTGCGCCGTGAAAGGCGGCTGGCCAGCGGTGGCTGGGACATTCAGAGTTGCCGTGGCGTTGCCTTGGAAGTCGAGTATGCCGAGGAATCCAGCAAAGAACGGCGCGGTCAAGGGCTGAAACGGCCAGTTCGAAGTAAAGTCCAGATTGATTGGAAAGATTCTGCCACCGGGTAGCCAAGTGCCTGGCGCAGTGCCGCTAATCGTGGGAACTAAGTAGTAGAGACGATTGGCGTGGCCTACGCCAGCGCGAAGGCCAAAGTTGACAACGGCCCCCGATGAATACGTGACCGAAGAAGTATCTGCCGCCAAGTTGATGGTGTCGAGATAGGCTCGATGACTTTGCGAGAACGAGTTACTTGCGTTCACATCCCAATTGATCGACCAAGTCATGACGCCACGGAACTTCTCATAACCGTTGACGTTGCCGAGTTGGTATGAACTGGCGCCAGATAGACCGAGATAGAGATGATCGAGTGCCGTGTGCACGATCCCCGGGGCCGTGTATCCCGAACCCGCAGCCGACGTGCTTGCGGGCAGACCGATAACAACCTGGTTCGGATTCAAGGGTGGGAAACTTGTGCCCGCCGAAGGCACGTTGAATCCACTGATGAGCATGTCAGCCATGGCAACATGAAAATCGGCAGTGGCAGGATTGTAAAGGTTGCCGTCACGACCAAACATGGATCCGGTATTGTAGTGTTGTACCTGGACCCAATCGAGACTGCTTCTTAGAGCATGGATCACTGGCAAGTAGCTGCCCCAAACACCTGCGTAGGCCGCAGCCCCACCTTGCATAGTCGCTGTTTCCGGTGCGGCTGTGAGGAGGAAACTCGGCGGCAAGAAACTCAAAACTTGGTTTATTGCCGAAATGAAATTCACAACGCGGGGAGTTGTTGGGTTGGTGAAGTCGGTGTCTCCTGCTGCAAGTAGCAACGAGCTGCCTTCGAGGTCGATATCCAGGCCGTCAAAACCGTAAGTGACAATGATCGTCAGCATTGAAGATACGAAGTTGGAGATCTCCGTGGCATTGTTCAAATGTATGGGACCATTGGCACCACCAATTGAGATGAGGACCTTCTTGCCCTGTGCCTGCAGAGCCTGGATATCGGTGATGAAATTCGCTGGATTTGGATAGAGCTGTGGGTCCGGTGAAAAGACTATGGTTGAGCCAAGAGGTGTTGATGGGACTGCGAAGGAAACATTGATGACATCGTATTCCACCGGTACTTGGGCGAGTGTGAGATTATTCGGCGAAAAGCCCCAGTTGTGCCAATATCCCACGAGAATTCGATCCGGGACGTCTTGAGCCGCACCAAGTGAGGAAAGGCTGGCGACAAAAAATAGGGCCAGCAAAAGGTGTGAGACGAATTTCTTGGCACGAAGGGGCAAGAGCTGGAATGTGCGCTGCAATGAGTAGGTCACGGTTTTCTTTCTCTTCAATCGAATAACACAATATTCAGATCTTGGTCTGGTGCTACCAAACGACTTGAACGACGGGCGAGAAACCCGTGATCGTTAAGGGGAGTGAGTAAGATACGGCGCAGAATTCCCAGACCTGCCCAGCAAGTGCTGTGGCATATCCTGGACCTTGCCAGATCGGACCAAAATCATAGGGATTATATTCAAGTGGAAAGTGAATGGGGTTGAATGGGGTGGACGGCTGGTTGAGTGACCAAGCTGTCAGGCTATCGTAAACCAATCCAGCAAAACCGCCGGTACCAATACCGACAGGAGCCGGTGTTGCGGACATCAACAAGATGGCATGAGTTGATGTCGGCGGGACGCCGTCAATGTGGGTTCTCAAGTCGCCGGTACCAGCTCCCGTCGTGAACATGTCGAGGTAGACTTTGTTCTTGACCAACTTGTCATGGAGCTTGTTCGACAAGGTGGACGTGGCATCGTCACCACTGAATTCCCAGAACATGATCCCGCCTAGGCCATTATTGTTGACGTAGTCGGCCTTGACACCAAGAGATTGGTCATCGTCATAGCTGACCATGATGCCGGTGGCCGGATTATAGATATAGGGCACTTTGGCGTCGTTATCCCAGTAGCGCGTATAACCATTGCCCAAGTAGTTCTGGGCCAGATCCTTGTAGTCAAAGACACCGGGCTCCCAGCTGCCAGAGGGGACACCGGTGTGGGGCTGGTAAAGACCGTTGTTGACGTTGGGGACACCTTCCCAGCCGCGGCCGTAATAGCCGGCACCGAGGACGAGCTTATGAGGAGGAACTCCGGCATTGAGATAGGCCTGAATCGCAACATCGCCGTTGAAGCCATTGAGGATCACCGGATCTGTAGTCGGGTCGTTGGGTTGTGGGTAGAGCGCCGAGTTGAAGTGAGTGATGGGACTCCATGAGCCATGGAAGTCATAGGCCATGACATTGATCCAATCGAGGTACTGATGGATCAGAGATATCTCGATATTGGCATACGTTGCAGGGCCGGCAGAAGATGCAATCGTCAACAGATAGTGCCGCCGATCGATGGCTTCCAGGGCATCCAACTGACTTCTCAGTTCCGCTAAGAGGAGAGTGAAGTTTTGCTTGTCTGAAGCGCTGGTCACGTTGCTGGAAAGACCACCGCTCACTGGGTATTCCCAATCCAAATCAATGCCATCAAAGCCGTATTGCTTCATGAACTGAACGGCTGAATTCGCTAACAATGCCCGGGATGTTGGGGTGGCAGCCGCCGTTGAAAACCCGCTGGACCATGTCCAGCCACCGATAGAAATAAGAGTTTTGAGATGGGGATTCTGGTTCTTCAAGATGTTGAGCTGGTTAAAATTGCCACGAAGTGCGCCAGCAGCCCAACTGTCGCCGGGATAGAATTTATCCGTGTCTGCGTATGGGTCGCCGCGTACAACTTGGCCATTGCTGAGATTCGCGAAGGCATAGTTTATGTGCGTGATTTTGTCGGCTGGGATATTCGCTACATGGTAGTTACGACCGTAAATACTCCACGCCGTGAAGTACCCGACGATACGCTTGCCCGAACCGACAGCGGGAACGGTGGGCAAAAGGGGATTGACCGGACCCGGCCCTGGATTCGAACCACCGCCGCCACCCGGTGTTGCTCCTGAAGGGGCCCCGTTCATGGGGATGGGTGTGCCATTCAAAGTGGCATTGGTCGGATCATTGCGCGCTGCCGTGGAGGTCGCAACAAAGCCGAAGGTTGCTGACCCTCCGGGAGCCAGATCGAGATTCCAGCTTGGGCCCGTGAATGCGTAGCGGTTCGCTCCCAGGGCAACCATGCTGCTGTCCCAATTGCTGGTGATCAAATGTGGAAAGTCGAACTCCACTTGGAATCCAGCGATCGTTGTTGCTCCGGTATTGGAAACGGTCATCGAGCACTGAAAACCACTCGTCCAATCGCTGGTGACGGCAAAAGTGGCAGATCCGGATTGAGCTAGGGATCCCCCGGTGAGAGCGAAGAGCAGGACCACGACAAAGGCAAGGATGGTTGCAAAAGGGCGTTTCTCGTGGTTTACGCCATACAATGCCAGCATTCGATTCTCCTGGGTGCTCTTCAAAACGGCAACTTGGACACTAATGCCGAAACTTGTGGGAACAACAAAAAACGATATTTCCCGTGTCTTTTCATCATCGCCTATAAAAAAATGTGACTCATGCGTATACAAAGCCGAAGGTGTGAATAATTGCCGGTTGGCGGCAGTTGTATCGGCAATGGCCGTTCACTTGGCCAGCTTGAAAACACGGAAGCTCTCGAATACTGTCGGACTATGAGACACGCAATGCGGTATTTCTGCATGACTTTGGCACTGCTCCTGGCGATTCAGCCTGCGCTGATGTTCGCCACAAGCCCAGCATGCGGCGATTCGGGTTGCGCTCTATCACCCACGCCAAAAGTGGAGTGCCAAGCTTGCTGTGCCTCTGATGAGGAAGTCTGCTGTTGCGAAATGGACCGTGGCCCAAGACCGCGGCCACCCGTGCCCCAGCAGATCGGCCACGCCCGGTCAACCGACCTGTCTTTCTTGGGTGCACCCCGGCGAATCCTACTCCAGGCTCAATTCACCGCTGATGAAAAGCCTTTGTCGATATGCAATATATCGCCAACGGCATTGTTGTCGACGCTTACTCACAATGAGCGCTTGGCCCTCCACAGCACCCTGCGAACCTAATCAACAAAGCCAAGGGATAGTCTGTCTTCGTCGAAACGTCTAAGTTGCGACCTAGATATTGATCCATGGATTGGGTTCCAGATTGCCTGGCGCATTCTTTCCAAATCCAAGCTCAGATACTATGCCCATGGACTGCCCTTAGCCCAGTTGGTTAGACGTTTTTGATTTTGAAGGAACCGCTGTGAAGAAGATTGTTGAATTGAGATTCTCAAGTGTTGTTGGACTCCTAGTCTTGGTCAGCGCCTTGGGTTCGTGTCGCTCCGATGGTGTCAGTCGTGCGATCGAAAGTCGTCGGACACAGCTCTTTGGGCCGAGTGGGTCGCAAAGCATAATGGGCGACTCTGACGGCATGCATGCCGAAGGAGAAGAAGTTCCCCAGATTCAGGAGCCCGCCGCAGAAGCGGCTGACTTGGAGATCTACACCAGATATGGGTTGTCGAAAAACGCTGGTTTGCGCTCAGCTTTTGAACGGTGGCGCTCTGCCATGGAACGCATTCTTCAGGTCTCGACTCTGCCAGATCCGCGATTCACTTTCGGTCAATACATTGAAAGCGTAGAAACTCGGACAGGACCGCAGGAAAACACGTTTGCTTTGTCGCAGACCTTTCCTTGGTTTGGAAAACTGGAAACACGGGGTGAAGTACAAAGGCAAGAGGCCAACAAACGATGGGCCGAGGTCCTCGCCAAGCAACTCGCGGTAGAATTAGAGATTCGTGATGCGTTTTACGAATACTCTTATCTCTTCGAGGCCGTCCGTATCACTGAAGACAATCTTGTCTTGCTGAAGCGCCTGGAGCCTATTGCGCAGCGCAAGATCCAAGGTGGCGGCAGTCAAGACGACTTGATCAGACTACAAGTTGAGATTGGCAAGATTGAAAATGATGTGGAAACTCTGAAGAAGTTTCGCCGACCGCTCAGTGCGCGCCTACGTGCGGCCATGAATTGGCGTGGTGACAATCCCCTGCCATGGCCAAAATCGAAGAGTAAGGCCGACCAGTCATTTTCGCTGCCAATGTTGAAAGACAGGATTCTCAAATCAAATCCGGACCTTCTGGCTTTGCATGAGGAAGCTGAAAAGCAAGCCCTAAGGATTGAACTGGCTGATTTGGACCGATATCCCGATTTCACTTTGGGTGCCAATTACATTGCCACGGATACGGCACGCTCATCGGGTGTGTCCGGAAGCGGTGATGACCCATTCATCTTTACCCTATCGTTCAACATTCCCATTCAACGAGCGAAGTATGACGCTGCGGAAAACGAAGCGAGGGCAGCTCGTGCTGCGGCGATCGCCTCGATTCGACAACGGGAGAACGACCTTTTTTCATCCCTTGATCTCCAGAGCTACAAACTTGATGACGCCTTTAGGCAAGTTGCGCTTTACCGCGACAGTTTGTTGCCGAGAGCGAGGCAGGCACTCGAAGTCACTGAAGTGGCCTATCGAGCAGGAACAGCATCTTTTACTGACCTCATTGACAGCCAGCGCGTCCTCTTGACCTTTGACAAGGCCTACGAGAGGGCACGAGCCAACTACGAGCAGGCATTGGCAGCCATAGAAGCACTTTGCGGCGAGAAAATCAGATGAGTAAGAACAAAAACAATGCGATGAAGATCTTCGGCTATCTTGCCAAGGCAAACTGGACGCGATGGATCGTGACAGTCTTGGTGATCTATGGCGCTTTTAAGCTCGGCGAAAACGGCAAAGAGCAGGTACCCATGCCGATGAAAGGTGGTAGTGCCGTAGCAGGTGCAGCTGCCGTTGCCGGCGCGCCAGCCAAAATCTGGACCTGCTCGATGCATCCCCAGATTCAAATGCCCGAACCTGGCTCTTGCCCGATCTGTGGTATGGATCTCATTGAACTAAAATCCAGCGGCGACGATGCCGGTCCACGCGCCCTCGTCATGTCCAAATCAGACATGGCTTTGGCACAAGTGGAAACAAGCTTTGTCGAAAGACGTTTCGTCGAGTCGACGATACGAATGGTCGGGAAGGTTGTTTATGACGAAACACGGGTCAAGTCACTTTCGGCTTGGATCCCCGGGCGCTTGGATCGCCTCTACGTGGACTATACCGGCACCTACGTAAAAAAGGGCGACCACATGGTCTTGTTGTATTCTCCAGAGCTGCTTGAAGCCCAGCAGTCGCTCATTGAAGCGAAGAATACCCTGGCGGAAACAGCCAACGAGAAAAGTGAATTCCTCAAGAACAGTGCCCAAAAGCACTTGGAGTCTGAGAGAGAAAAACTCCGCCTTTGGGGACTTTCTCCAGAGCAGATAATCGCCATCGAAGACAGAGGCGAAGTGCAGACTCACATTCAGATCAACGCACCCCTATCTGGCTATGTGATTCACAAGCAGGCTGTCGAGGGCATGTACGTCAAGACCGGTTCGCCGATTTATACGGTGGCGGATCTTTCAGTCGTTTGGCTGGAACTCGATGCTTATGAAATGGACTTTCCATGGATTCGCTACGGTCAGCAGGTGGAAATCAGAACGGAAGCCCACCCTGGCGAGAAATTTAAAGGTTGGATTTCTTTCGTGCCGCCCTACCTCGATGAAAGAACACGAACGAAGAAGATTCGAGTCAACGTTGGCAACAAGGATCTAAAGCTCAAGCCTGGCATGTTCGTACGAGCTGTTTTGCGCAGCAAGCTCTCCAAGGGTGGGCAAGTCCTCCAGCCAGACATGGCGAGCAAGTGGATCTGTCCCATGCACCATGAGGTAGTGAAGGACAAGGCTGGTAAGTGTGATATCTGTGGCATGAAACTGGCTCCGGCAACCTCGTTGGGATTTACAGCGGCGAACGAGAATCCCGAGCCACCCCTAGTCGTCCCGGCAACGGCCGTACTCTTGACTGGCAAGCGGGG
>JAJRYU010000807.1 GCA_024275615.1 Planctomycetota bacterium | reverse complement strand
TGACGAATTCAATTCGAAGTCTTTGGCGATTGGTAGGTAAGTTCCATTCGACCTCTTAGCAGCTAAGGCGCAAGATATGTTCTTTATTTCAGCGGGATATGACATCCGCGAGAAAATTAGCGCACTCAACGGTGACAACACGCAAAGCTTCAGTTTTCTCGAGATTCTCAATTGGACCGTGGTGGGTCTATTGATCATCGCTATTGCCTATCTCCTCACGCGAGGCCTGTTTCGGGAGGGCAAGCGTGAACGGCGTGGAATTGACAAGAAAAAGGATGGGGATGTGGCGAACGCCGGATCTAGCAACCTTCTTCAAGTTGACCGATACATGTCAAATGACGTCGACACCGTGGAAGATGACGGCGCCGAAGTGACTTGTGCTCTTTGCGAAATCGACCCAGGAGTTCATCTGGCCTTGTTCTGGAATGTTGGAGAACTTCGCTGCGGTTGCCTGGGGCAAGCAGAAAGCTCTTCAAATGCCAATCTCGTCGTCGGCTTCGATTCGGAATCAACTCCAACAAAGGGGCGAGCCTTGCTCGCTGTGCCAGAAGCGATCGGACATGTGAGTTTCTACGAAGTGAATGTCGTGGAGGCTCAGGCAGGCAACAAGCGGATCTTGGGAATGGCAACAATTCGCGCTGCATCACGGATGAATCGGAGATTTCGCACCCACGTGGCGGTGCCAACCGCAATCATGAAGAAAAATGGTGAGGATGCCGACGACTCAACGATGATGGCCCGCATCCACGACATGGCTCTAGACGGTCTGGGAGTCTTGAGTGAAGAACCTCTGCATGAAGATGACGAGCTTGTTTTGCGCTTGCAGCTGCCGGGATACCTTGAGCCACTGACACTCGAAGGTAGAGTCGCGTGGTCACAAGAAGACGTCGCGGGGATTTTTAGGGCCGGAGTAGAGCTGAGTCTCGATGCGATCGAGACACGTCTCAATCTCGCTGACTTTATGCTGGGAAGACTCAAGGCTGAAAGTAGTGCCATCGTCTTAGACCAGAGACGCCGAGACAACACACCGATGAAACCGACACCCATTGAGAATCCATGATGCGTGACCTGGAACAAGGATCAGCAGTACCATTAGCTGAGAGTGCCAGATCCGTCACTCCATTTGAAGTCGATGTCACGCATGTTGACTCTCTTCTTCAGGGAGCGGCTCTTCATGAGAACCGTGGCGACCTTGAAAGTGCGCGGGTGCTCTTGGAACGAGCCAGCGCTGTGGCCCAAGGACTGAGAGAAATCAAGCGGCGGCTTGCGTTGCTTCACCTTCGTCGAGCACGCAGAGGCCCTTGAGCATTCGTAGGGACCTCACCATGAGTCGAAGAGTTGGCTCTCTGGTAGGGCTCGGAGCAGGTCCGTGAATTCATGACGATAATCTCATGAACAAAGCGGACCAGTTGGAAAATGTTTCCAGCAGTCGCGCAGGGTTTTTCCTCAAGTTCTTTTCTCCGCTTCGATTCCTAACTGTTGCGAATTGCGGCAACGCCATAAGTAATTGCATATCAGTGGATTACGGGCTCCATTGCGGGATTTTGAATTCCTCTCCTTAGTTTGAGTTTGGCCCGCTCCTTGCTCTCCCATGGTCGTCGGATGTCCGACTTGAGAGAGAGAAATGAACGAATCGTTGTACATAGCCGCTTCGGGCATGACCGCCGTGCAGCGGATGCTCGACAGCGCGACCCACAACACAGTGAATGCGCAGACACCTGGTTATCAGAAGCACCAAATGGTGTTGAAGAACTTTGGTGCCTTTCTGAAGGACGCTGGCAAGCGGGGTGATCTTATTGGTTCACAAGAGATCATCGCGTTTGAGCAAGGTGAACTTCGAAACAGCGACAATCCTCTTGCCGTAGCCTTAGAGGGTGACGGTTTCCTTGTCGTCAAACCTCCGGGCGAAACCGGAGAGGTCTACTACACACGCAATGGCGATCTGACCGTAAATGGTGCTGGCGAACTCACGACACGTGCGGGTTACCCCATCATGAGTTCCACTGAGAAAGTCATCAAGATCGACCCGACTCTCGGCCCAGTGACGATCAACGAATCTGGTGAGATCATGCAAAAAGGCAAGAGCAAAGCTCGCCTTCAGGTTGTGGACTTCCCCAAGGAGTATCGTGACTCTCTCATTGCCAAGGGCGAAACTCTGTTTCGTACCAAGGATACTTTCCGACCATCGTTGACAGAGGGTGCCACACTTGTTCGTCATGGCATGCTCGAGTATCCCCGCTCCGCCGGAGTCAAGGGCCTTATCAACATGATCATGGCCAATAAGAACTACGAAGCCATGCAAAAAGCGATTCGTTCGCTAGATTCAGTCAATGAAAACATGCTGCGTAATTCGCAGTAGGGCGCCAAGAGAAGAGAGAGACACCATGATCAAAGCATTGTTTACAGCGGCAACCGGAATGAAAGCCCAGCAAACCCGTATCGACGTAATTGCGAATAACCTCGCCAACGTCAATACCACGGGTTTCAAGAAGTCGCAGGTCAATTTCGAAGATTTGCTCTACAGCACTCTTCGAGATCCAAACGAACAAACCAAAAATGGTCTGCGACCTTCTGGTCTACAGATTGGTTCCGGATCGCGTTTGGTGAATACCAGCAAGATATATACGCCGGGTGTCTTGGAAGAAACGGGGAATCCACTTGATCTCGTTGTTACGGGGGCGGGGTTCTTTCAATTGCAGTCCATTAGCGGTGACACCGTCTACACGAGGGACGGCAATTTCGGCATTGATCGGGATGGCAACATCGTCAATTCCCAAGGGCTCAAGTTGATCCCCAATCTGACTGTGCCGCAAAACGCTACGATTTCTGTAGGTGCGGATGGTTTCGTCACGTCGACGGTCGGCAACACATCGAGCCAGATCGGACAAATCCAGCTGGTGAATTTCGCCAATCCGTCTGGGTTGGATGCTAAGGGCGGCAACGTCATGCGCCTCTCCGATGCGAGTGGCACTGCTCTTACCGGTAACCCAGGTACGATTGGTTTTGGCAGCATCGTTTCAGGTTTCCTTGAGAAGTCGAACGTCGAAGTTGTCAACGAACTCGTCGGCCTGATTACTTCCCAAAGAGCCTACGAAACCTCGTCAAAAGCAATCTCTGCTGCCGACGACATGCTCACCACAGTCAACCAGATCCTTCGTTAGGGGCGATTCATGAAAAACGTATTTATCGCAGTTATCGTTCTTCTAGGCTCAAGAGTCATGTGCGGCCAAGTGGACACGGACACGGCTGTCATTGTCGAACTCAAGGCCGCCAGCATCGTCGTCAAGGGTACGCGCGTGTGCCTGAAAGATATTGCCGATATCACCACTTTTGTATCCGCGGGTCGTAACGAACGAGCGACTAGCCTACGCGCTGAAATGGCGCGATTGGTTCGTTTTACTCGCAAGAAAGACAAATTCACTCTGACACACGACGATGTTCGTGTTGCCCTTTTCAAGTCCGGATTCAGCAAATCAAACGTCGAAATCAAAGGTCCTACACGAATACGTGTGCGTCGAAAAACCATACGATTGAGCAATCGCCGCATTCTTGACATGGCGAAACGCTTTGTGCGCAACGGATTGGTTGGCATCGACGAGAGTGCTGTGATCACATTTGAAAGGCGGATTCCAACCGTCGAAGTTCCGGAGGCGCGCTGGAGTTCAGAACTTTCGATTGTGGGAGATCCCAAGAACTTGGACTTCATTGGCACGGTCCGTTTGCAATTGACGGCCGAGCTTGATGGTGTTGCTGAGGTCCTCGCAACGATCCCGGTCCTCGTAACGAGGAAAGTTCTCGCCATTCGCATGGACAAAGCCGTCAAGAGAGGAACGATTCTCAAACGGTCCGACATCGTTCTTGAAAAGCGTGCAGTCTCAAGACTTGGAACACAACTATTTTTTCGTGTCTCAGACGTTGTCGGCATGGTCGCGAAGCGTGACCTGGAAAAAGGCGAGGATATTCTTCGTTCAGACGTTAAGCAAACGCCGGTTGTCCGCCCCGACGATTTGATCACGGTCAAGGTCAGCGCTGGTGCGCTCACTGTTGAGACGATTTGTTTAGTCCTGCAAGAGGGGTCACCAGGTGAACGGATTCTGGTTCAGAACATGGAAAGCAAAGGACAATTTACCGTCGTCGTCGTCGATTCGAGAAACGCCATCGTGAAGAGAAAATAGTGAGAGAGAACGCAACCATGACTTCATTCATCAAAGTCCTATGTCTCGTTGGGATGTTTTGCGGCTTGGCCGCCGGGCAATCCTTGTGGGATCCCAGCTATTCTGTCCGCCCGCTTTTTGCCGACAATACAGCGCGCGGCGTGGGTGACATTCTAACGATCGTGATCAATGAGTCAGCAAAAGTCATCAACAACGAGAAGACTGTGTTGGAGAAAGACTCGACTCTCGACGTCGCGCTGACCAATTTTGACCTCCTGCCGAATCTGCTGGAACCCTTGCCGAGAATTACCGCAAATGGTGAAAAGACATTCAACGGCATCGGTCGCTATGACAAGGACAACACCTTTGAATCAACAATCTCCGTAGTTGTTATTGATACGCTGCCAAACGGCAACATGCTGGTGGAAGGTACACGCAGTGTCATCATTGACGGAGACTCAAAAATTGTAAAAGTCACGGGTTTGGTCCGTTCCTTTGATGTCACCGTCGACAATAC
>JAJRYU010000806.1 GCA_024275615.1 Planctomycetota bacterium | reverse complement strand
TACTGTGCTATGAAACACCGCCGTCTTGTCATAGCCATAACCGGGGCCTCAGGGAGTTTTTACGCCCTGCGCCTTCTCCACCATCTCCAGCTCCTCAAAGTCGACATGGACCTGTTGTGTTCCTCAGCAGGCGCGGAGGTGCTCAGTCGCGAGATTGACCGAGAAAAAACTTGGTTAGAAGGGGGTGTTGCGAAATTGGAGAGTTTTGGACTCACGGACTCTCATGCGCGGGGGTTTGGGCCAAGAGACTTTGGCGCCCCCTGTGCCAGCGGCACCGGGCTGGTGGGTGGCATGGTCATCATCCCGGCATCCATGGGCACAGTCGGTAGGCTGGCGGCGGGTATTTCCTCCAACCTCATCGAACGTGCTGCTGACGTTTGTCTCAAGGAAAAGCGGCCTCTCATCGTTGTCGCTCGTGAAACTCCCTTGTCGACTATTCACCTGCGTAACATGCTGACCCTTGCGGAGGCCGGTGCCACCATCCTCCCGGCGTCGCCAGGTTTCTATCGCCAGCCACAGTCGATTGACGATCTTGCCGATCAACTTTGTGGCAAGATTCTGGACAGTCTTGGGGTCGACCACGACCTGTTTCTTCCCTGGGGAGACGATGTGTGACAACCCTGGTAGGTAAGACCGCAGAATTCATGCGACTCATTCGTTTTGAGCACACACTGTTTGCTTTGCCCTACGCAGTTGCGGCCGCATTTCTTGCCGCGGGTGGATGGCCGTCCTTTGTTACCTGCGGATGGATTCTCCTGGCGATGGTTGGGGCACGCACGGCCGCCATGGCTTTCAATCGCCTCGTGGATCGCCACCTTGATGCTGCCAACCCTCGTACTGCCAAGCGTGCCAGCGCAACAGGTCTGATCAGCCCGTCTTTCTTATTGCTGGCTGTCTTGGTGAGCGTACTCCTGTTTGGCTTGGCAGCGTGGCAGCTCAACCCTCTGGCTTTCTACTTGGCATGGCCCACTCTTGTTGTGCTGCTCGGCTACTCCCTAACGAAACGATTTTGGCATCACAGTCACCTTGTTCTCGGCTTGGCCTTGGGATTGTCCCCCTTGGGAGCTTGGGTCGCCGTGAGAGGAACTCTGGGCGCTGACTCCTTGCCGGTGGTTTTTTTGGCTGCCGCTGTGCTGTTTTGGACCAACGGTTTCGACATTCTCTACGCCTGCCAAGACCGTGAATATGACCAGTCGACTGGCCTGCATTCCGTGCCAGCGCAATTCGGCATACGCAAGGCCTTTCTGATAGCGCGTTTAAGCCATTTCATGGTGCCGATGTGCCTCCTTGGCGTGGGGTGGGTTGGGCCGTTGCACTGGGTGTATTTCTTGAGTGTGGCGGCGGTCGCCGTCCTCCTCGTATACGAGCATAGGCTCGTTCGAGTCGATGACCTCAGCCGCATGAACCAGGCGTTCTTTACTGTGAACGTTGTGATTGGTTTTGTGGTTATGATCGCGACTCTCATCGATATTCTTTGCTTGGGTATACAAACTCCATGATCAAGGTCGCTCGTTTTCTTGACAACATGCAAAAACCAAATGCCGCAACCCCGCCTCGGTGGCTGATGCTGACAGGTGAAGAAGAGTTCTTGCGTGCCGAAGCCAAGAATGCCGCGATGAAGTGCATCGGTGACGACGTTGACTTGTTTGACTATGACTGGGAAGGGGAGCTCAGCGGTAACGAAGGTTGCCTGACACTCTTCGACGAATTGCGCACAGCATCACTTTTTGGTGAGCCCAAGATCGTCGTCATCAAGAAAGCAGCAAAATTTCTCAAGGAACAAGCCAAGAGCATCGCCCGATTCGCCGCTGAAGAGGATCCACAAGCATGGGTGATTTTCGAAGACGATGCCATTGTTAATAAGCGAACGAAGACGTTGACCAAAGCTGTGAAAGCCCTGGTTGAAGCGGGCGCCGAGCTTGTTGATTGTAGCACTCTTTATTCCTCTCCTTTTGGGTTTGGTAAACCGGTTTGGGATAGCGATCTCAGCCGCTGGGTCGTGGCGCGTGCCAAAGCTCTTGGTAAACAAATGACTTTGGAGTCGGCACACGCCCTCCACAGTCGAGAATCTTCTGGATTGCGCGGAATCGCAGCACAACTAGAGAAGATCATTCTTAGCGTCGGCGACCGAACGTCTATTCGAACGGAAGACATCCTAAAACTCATCGGCGACGATGCTGAATCAACCGTGTTCGAAATAGTTGATCGTTTTGCGGTTAGCGCTTTTGCGCCGACGATGACTGCGGTTGATTGCATGT
>JAJRYU010000805.1 GCA_024275615.1 Planctomycetota bacterium | reverse complement strand
CATTGTAGTTTATTTTCGACATACCGAGATGGTATGACGACTATGAATCTGGGGCAAGAGGTGCGGGCAATCATACGGCCCACTTTGACTTACTGCTTGAGGCGCGCAACTGTGGGTCTGAGAGCAGCTCTCCAAGCTATCGATGAGTTGGTCTCAAGCATCGTTTCGATAGCTACCAGATCTGTAGCGTGAGCGTTGCGATATAGAAAGCGGACCATATCATCCGACACATTCGCCGTGCCGACCAACATCCCTAAGAGAGGTTGCACCATGTGAGGAGCTTTCATGAAGCTAATGGCCCCACCTGCGGCCTTACGAATGGTCGATGAATGCCCCTCGTCCAAATACATCTCGAAGAGCATTCTAGCGCCGCCGACTTGAGTACATGCGGCAAGGGCGTTGCAGGCAAGATCCAGATGGGCGTTTGATCTTTCGTCATCTCGCAGAATGAAGTCGTTTAAGTCGTTCGCCATTTTTTCCGTTCGAAAAAGACGAGTGAGGTTGATGGAGTCCTTCAACGACACCATGTCTAGTTCCTGCTCCAAGCGTTCGCTTAAAAATGTTTGGGCGAAAGTCTGCGACATTTTTCGCAAGGCTTGCAAGATGCAATAGCGCTCCTGATGAGATTTTGATGCGGCGTATATGCGGCGATAAGTTGGCCAGGTACTAGGCGTGCCGTTGAGCTGAATGGCCTCAAGAACGCGCATCGGGTGTTTTCTGTATTGCGCTTCAAGTATGGGAAGCCCCTGTTTCGACTTCGAGGCTCCTAACATGATGAGAAGTATGCTCTCATAAGCAGCATTGTTGTCTTTACGTTTGAGCTCGGCTGATATCAGGCTGAAGTCGCTGGCTTGAACCACGGCCCGCCCGTGTACCAAAGCTCGTTTCAACGATGGGCCCGCCTGAGCAAAGCTACTTTTTCCCGGTTCGAGGGCAGCCTGAATCACCTTCAGGTCTTCTTTGAAGAGTCCCTTATCCGGGGCTTTCGAACCCATAGAACCGCCCATGTCAAGTTTGGTAAAACTCTTGGCGGCAGAATAGCCATGGGGGGCGGTCGGTTTTTCTTTCGACGGTTTCAGGCCATCGACGTTCGCCAAGACACCGGCGAGAAACAACAAGACTCCACCCAGGCCCGCGACAACGACAATTGATTTATAGGAGTGCATTGGCTCACCCGCTTGAAACGAAAAAAGAGACAGCGAACGTGCAGTCCCTTCTTCGTTGTCGACGCGTTGTCGATGAGCCCTTAGCGCATGTTTATCAACGGGTAGTTACCCATCTCATTCTGCCCCGGCTTCCAGCTCCATTTCACCTTCGACCGGGCCAGTGCGGCCACCAAGACTGGGAGAGTCCCCGGCCGCTTCCATATCCATAAGAACCTCCCCAGCAACGATCTTGGCGCCAGACTTGGCAGAACCATTGCCATTGCCGTTGCCGTTGCCATTTTTTGACTGGTTTTCGTCAGGGGAACGATCATGGCCTTCAGGTTTCATGCGACTTTTTCCGCCCGACTTGCGAGACACGCCCCGCCCTTTTTGGGGGTTGCCCTCTTCATCCCTTTCGACAAAACTCCCGTCCTCCGAGACATCCTCGAATCTCACGCCCACGTGTCGACTGACGCCACGCTCGCCCATAGTCACTCCAAAGAGCACGTCGGCTCGGGCCATGGTTCTGCGGCTATGAGTAATGAGGACAAACTGAGTCCGGTCGAAGAACTCGTCAAGCAAACTGCAAAAGCGCTCGGTGTTGTCTTCATCCAGGGCAGCGTCGACTTCGTCCATGAGACAACAAGGGCAAGGGTGAGCACGAATGATGGCGAACAAGAGTGCAACCGCGGTTAACGTTCTCTCGCCACCGGAAAGCAAGGTAATGCTGCGTGCTTCTTTTCCCGGAGGGCGCGCGGTGATCTCGATACCCGATTCGAGGACGTTCTCAGGGTCAGTCAGTACAATGTCAGCCTTTCCACCGCCAAAGAGCTTGCGGAACATCACCTGAAAATGCTCACGGACCTTGGCAAAGGTATCATTGAACAAGCGCGTGGATTCTTCCTCAATGTCCCTGAGAATGCGGGCCAGTTGCCCCTTGCTGTGGACCAAATCGTTCTTTTGCGCCGTCAAGAATTCCAGGCGTTCTTCGACTTCAGTGAGGTCGTCAATGGCTTGAAGATTGACATTGCCCAATTTGCGGAGTTTGGCTTTTCGCTCCTCCAATTCCGCTTCGATTCCTTGCCAGTCGATCTCCTCAGAGGGTTCGAAACCTTCATGGAGAACAACAAGATCGAGATCCAACTCTTCCTTGATATGTTCGATCAGGCCTTCCATGGCGACCCGCAGCTCACCCGATTTCAGCTCAGACTTGTGAATCTTGTTGCCAAGAAGTTGCAATTCTTCTTCGACGTCCCGACATTGCAAGGCCACATCCTTGTGGTTCTTGCGAATGACACCAAGCTCGTCTTCAATTGTCGTGATGACCTCACGCGACGCCTTCAGCTGAGCACCAAACTCCAGAGCCTTTTGCTCCTCTTCTCCAGCGGAACTCGCCGATTTCTTGCGATCATCAGCAAAAGTACTGAGTTCCCCCTGGTAGCGTTCAATGGCCTTCTGCGCCTGACCATGGCGATCCTCAAGGTGCCGCGCGCTGTTTTGCAGCCCCTGCAGCTGCTGAACCGCCGTGGCCAACTCAACACGTTCTCGTTCCAAGCTCGATGCAGAATCATCGAGTTTGGAACGTAGAGTATCCCGCTCCTCGTTGGTCATGCTCCGAGATTTTTGTGCTTGATCTAGAAGACCAACGGCCTCTTCGAGAGCGGATTTGTTCCTCTCCCTTTCTTGATCCAATTGGGCAATGCGAGACTCAGCATCATGGCGCCGGGTTTCCAGCCGCTCTAATTCGATAGCGACCCGTTCCGCTTGTTTTTCGAGTGCCTGAACTTCATGCCCCAAGCCGCGACTTGCATTCTCTTCGGTTGCGACTCGTTCTTGAGCTGCCCGCAGCTCAAGCTTGCATTTCTCACGGTTTGCGCGAAGCTCCACTACTTTGGCAACAAGCGCCTTGAGCTGTTCTTCAAGTTTTCCTTTCTCGGTCCGCAGATTCTCAAGCTCTGATCTTACAGCGACAAGGCCTCGCTTTCCCTTGCTGCTTCCCGTCATGATAATGCGATTATCACGCACCATGCCGCCCTTGAGCGTGACAACAACAGCGGGCAATTTCTTCTTGCCGACTTGGTTCTTTATCGTTTCCAAGTCGAGAATATCGACACCGTCAAGGAGACTGCCCAAGACCCGCGAAGCAACGGCATCACTTGCCTTAATGCCTGTTGGTAGTGGTGCCGGCTTTTTGGCGAATGCTTCAAGAACAACGAACGCGGCTCGCCCTCGACCGCCGGATGCCAGAAACTCAGCTCCGACCAGAGCTTCGTCCCATGTTTCAACAACGATGCCCTGTGCCAAGTCGCCCAGCGCTGCTTCGAAAGCATCGGCCTTGGCAAGATCGGCTTGAAACAGATCAATCACTAAGCCACGAAATCCTGGGAGGAACGACCCATCGGATTTGCGTTTGGCCAAGATTGTTCGCACCCCTTCATCGAGCCCTTCTTGTCGAGCAATATGCCCTTCAATGGCTTCGACACGCCCCGTAACTTTGGAGTGAGCTGAGACAACCTTGTTGTGCTCTTCGGAGGATTCAGAGAGACCGGTTTCGATCGTTGCCATTGTCTCTTCGGCGCTGGCGAGCGTCTCATTTTGCACCGAGAGGCTCATCAGAGCTGCCTTGAGCCGATCCTTGCGCTCAGTGAGAGACGCGGCAACTCGCTCTTGCTCGCGCTGAGTTTCGTCCCGCCCTTCATCAAAGCGTTCCAATTCGTCTCGCCAGCGGTGGTCTTCTGCATCGAGTCTTGCTTGTTCGCGATCCAATTCGAATCGTTTTCGACCCAAACTTTGCAGTGAATCATCGGCCTGCTTCAGGGTTGATTCAGCGGACTTCATTTGCCCACGCAAATCAGCAACCATCGATTCGCTGGCGGCAAGAGCTTCACGCATCGATTCTAAGCGATGGGACAGTTCCTTAGCTTCGGCGACGGCTTGTTTGCCTTCCGCGGCGCTGGAACTCAAGTCTGACTCAAGTTCCTGAATGTGGTTCTTTCGGTTTTGCTCGCGGCGCTCGAGTTCTTCCAAATGCTGCTTGTGAAAATTTGCCAGGTCGCGGGCACCTTGCTCACGGGCTTCGATGTTGGCGGCCTGCTCTCTGGCGGCGGTGAGCTTTTCAGTGACAGCAGTGAGCTCTTCATCGACATCTGCTAGGAGTCTGCGCAATTCCTCTTGCCGGACCTCCCGTTTTGCCTTGTCTTCACCTAACTCATCGAGTTCTTCAAGGAGCTCTCCTCTGCGGGCAGCGTTGACATCAAATCGATAGAGTGCAACCTGAGCTTGCAACTCGCGCGCGCGTAGACTGTGCTCTCGATAGCGCTCCGCTTTCCCGGCTTGAATCTTGAGAGACCTTTGCTGGCGATTTAATTCCTCTAGAATATCAGCCAGGCGGAGCAGGTTGGATTCGACTTTGTCGAGTTTCAGTTCGGTTTCATGGCGCCGGGCGCGGAACCGAGAAATACCCGCAGCTTCTTCAAAAACCTTGCGTCGCTCTAACGGGTTCGATGCGAGGACACTGTCGATCTTGCCCTGCTCCATGAACGAATATCCACCGGGACCCAAGCCCGTTCCCATAAACAACTCGCGAACATCTTTGAGTCTACGGGTGTCGCCATTGATGAGGTATTCACTGTCGCCACTGCGATACAAACGTCTTGAAACCTCAACCTCTTTCGAATCAATGGGTAGAGTGCCATCGTCATTGTCAAAGCGCAGGATGACCTCGGCCAAGTCCATGGCTGGACGACTGGCACTGCCATTAAAAATGACATCTGTCATTTCTCGGCCGCGAAGAGACTTCGCCCGCTGCTCTCCCAGAACCCATTTGACCGCATCAAGAGTGTTGCTCTTGCCGCAGCCATTGGGTCCGACAATGGCGGTAACGCCATCAACAAGATCGAATACCGTTCGTTCGGCAAACGACTTGAAGCCGAACAATTCCAAAGCTGTGAGTCTCAATTCGGCCTCTCCCGATGGTTTAGAGTCAGAATAATAGAGTCGGACGGTGACATTCGGTCAGCGGCGGTTGTCTTCGGGGATGAGCGGCTCGAGACTTGGTTCCAGGGCCTCCACACGGGCTCGATCGCTCAGGGCACGTTTTAACTCATTTAGGTCAGTTTCCGACGTTTCTGGACTAAATCTGATGAACAAGTGAGAAAATCGGCGTTCTTCCGCTGCACCCCGTCCCCGCACGTCAGTCACGAGGACATAGTGCATTCCCCGGCTGCCAAAAATCGGGCCAATGGGTAGATTCTTGGGTGAGGAAAACACACGAGCGCCCAACCAAGGGGCCACATCCCGGCGCCCAATCCATGATTCTTCACCATTGAGAAAACGAGCCCCGACGGCTTTGGCCATCTGACCCAGGGTCTTTCCCTGACGCAAGCCGTCGTCAATCGTCTTCTGCCGCTTTTCTAGGGCCGATAGCTCTTTTTCGTGGAAAACGAGAGAAGCAACCAGGGGAATGAAGACGCCGGTAACGATATACCGTTTGAGTGCGGATTCTGGCATGGGGAAATCGTCATAGCGCAGCCGAACAAAATCGAGCACGCTCTTGAACACCGCTCGGCTGACCAAGGTTCCATCGATTCTCAAAACCGGATTAGACTCTCCCAGCAACTTGGCAAGAGAATACGGTTTTCTCCTGGGCAAGAAATCGGACGCTTGGATATCGATGACGGTAGGAATGTCTTTCCTGACGTTCACGGTTTTTGACCAAGTCCCCAGGACTTCGTGGTGAATAGTCAGCTTAGTTTCGCCAGGGGCAAGTCCAGCAATAGCAAAGTCGCCGTTTTCCCCAGTGATGAGGGCAGGAAGCCACTGGGGCTGAAAAACAACTGTCTTGATGAAGGAGAACTTCTTCTCGACCAATTCGAGCCGTTTGGCTGGCGGTAGGTCCAAGTCCAGATTGCTACCAATCGCCAATTCGAATTCGCGCTTGATCTTGCCATCTTCACGAATGGCGAAACGATAGGCTTGCTTGTCCTGGTTCTGAATGCGTATGCGCCCACCAGGTCGTAAGAGGACAACACGTTTGTTCATGGCCAAGTCCTTCACCGCCAGAAGGACTAGGGCTGGACGTTGTATCGGCAGCTCCAGGTCGTCCAAGAAGATAGCGCAATTGGCGACTCCCTTGGTCCTTGGATTGATCAGGAGGGACTCATCCAAGATCTTCTTGCCAACGAGAATACGTTCAAGAACAACATCTTGTCCTCGAGAATGGAGCGGCCATAGGACCTCGCGCAGGCGAAATACCTTTTGGTGATAGCGGATGGTCCCGACGATGGACGGCGCGGGAGGCGAAGCCAACGCTGGTGTATTCGCGGGACCCGACGTGGGAGCCTGGCCAAGTGCCATGGGTTCGATGACGGCAAGGGCAAGAACGATCGAGAGCGCAAATCGAAACATGTTATTCCTCGAAAAGCCGTTCTTGAAATTCAAACACCTCGGCGCGTTCTTCCAATTCGACGTAAGCGAGATCCGTTGATTCGAAGAGTTGCCGCAACCATTGGGAATTCGCGATGTCGTCCTCGCCACGTGTTGGCAAGGGCAGTCCTCGTCCGAATCTCTTGAGGAATGGACCACGCAAGACAGGTTCATTAGCAGCATCAAGAATGGGAGTCAGCAAGGGAAGAGCGGGCAGCCCAACTAATGATTGGGCCAAGACAGCGGTCAATTCGGTATGGCCAAGTTGCATGGCGAGTGCGTCGGTGGCTTGAAGGAATCGCGAACGGAGGGAACGGTCTGTGACGCCACCGATGCTCATTTCCAATCGGATTTTTTCATGCTCTTCACCAGCCATGTATTCCACGTAGGAGAGAATGCGCGCCAGGACGCTCGGGCCTTCACTTTCGCTGATGACACCCCGACCGATCAAGAACTTGAGGCCATGCGCCAACCCCCAAAGTTGGATCTGCGCCCCCTGACCTGTGCCCTCAATGGCCAAGTCATCGCCAACCGCCAAACGGGCCACAAGCCCTTTCAGCGTCTCCGGTGAGGAGCGCCGGAGGAACCAATATTTCTCGAAGATCGCATCAATCGCCAAGCGGAGCGGACCATCAAGGGCTTGAGTGATTTCATCAACATGCCGCACATCCGCAAGGGCCAAGGCATAGGGAACGTTGATTGCCACGGCACCGACGCCCAAAGCGACAGAATTTGGAT
>JAJRYU010000804.1 GCA_024275615.1 Planctomycetota bacterium | reverse complement strand
GTCCCCAGAGATTCCGAGGTAAGTCTAGAAGACTGAGTACATCGACCAACTCATCAATGTTCCAGCCGGACTTGTGTTCAAAATTGGCTTGATCGACAACATTGCGACCGCTGCGAAACGCACGATACTTGCAGACAAAATTCAGGACATCCAGGGCAAGCACCTGATCTTCAACACAACTTTTGAGATCGATGAGAATTGGCTTCCCGAACTTGTTCTTCATGACGTTGCGAAGATGAAGGTCTTGGTGGGATACTCCCATCATGAGCGGTTCGGTAAATGCGGTCCTTATCTCGCTCTCGAGATCACCGCCATCTCCATGAGAACGGGTAGATCGGTAGACTTCCAAAGACGCTGCGATCGTCGGCGGTATTGACTGAGGTACTAGCGGCCGCGCCGCATCAAACAACTTCTTGATGATGGGTAGAGAAACGGCGGCCTGCTCCGCCAAGGTGATTGAATCCAATGCCGAGACCTCAAGGACACATGCCCCATCATATTCGTGCAGCAACATCGACTCAGCAATAATATCCTCAAAATCAAGTTCACGAAGACGCGTCCACCCGGCGTATTCAGCCTTGAGCTTGTTAATGGCTTTGGGGCGCTCGGAAAATCGAAGAAAACTCGCACCTGCGCTGACCGACAAGATACCTTGTTTCTTGAGGACAACCTGGCCAGTCAAACCCTTTGTCCTGAGAAACTCAGCCATGATCGACGGATAACCGGCGGCGAGCAGGAGTGAAGCCGTGGAGCGTCGCAGGCGCATTTTCGCTGCCCGCCCCTTCTTGAAGAGCACCCAGAGGGGACGGGGCAATGCGATCGTTTTCCAGTTCATCCTCAGTCGATATCCCAGTTCGATCGCCTTCGCTCTGCGAAAGCCCCCATGGAGACTGTCCTTCAACGGCCACGACGTTGACAGAACGGAAAGATGCGTGTTAGTAAGGACTGTTGGATCCGTGCCTGGGGCACTCATCCTGGTCGACTCAACACTCATCCCAGATTACTACCACAAGAATGTCGCAACAACCCACACAACCCGAGTCCACATGGAGCAAAGAGCGCATTGAGGAGCTGCTCCGTACCGAAACATTTCGCTACCAGGCTATCTCCTTGCCCCATGGGATAGTCACGGATGGGCATGACCGTTCCAGTACAGCCGATCTGATCTTCCCTAGGGACATGGGTGATCAAAGTGTGATGGACGTGGGATGCGGCTTAGGATTCTTCTGTTTCGACGCCAAAAAACGTGGTGCTAACCGGGTTTTGGGCGTTGACCTCGAAACCGAAAACGTTCGCAAGGGGCGGATCCTCGCCAATGTTCTTGGCCAAGATGTTGAGTTTACGTTTAGAGATCTTGAAAATGACCCCATTGCCGAGAAGTTTGACCACGTTCTCTGCCTCAACGTCTTACATCATTTGGTGGACCCCATTAACTCTCTCGATCGACTGATCGCATCGACGAAGTGCCGGTTGATTCTGGAAGTCGCCACCTTGGGTTCCCATGATCGCCGTATGCTGAAAATCAACCGGCTGGAGCAAATGCTCCTGGAACGACTGCCGGTGATGGTTATTGGCACAGGCGGAGTCACGGCGGGCATCAAGCAATTCTATTTCACGCGCACGGCGGTCGAAAATCTCCTACGCTATCGTCGGGGTTGCTTCGCCTCGGTTGAGATCATTCCCTCAGAATTCAAGGGGCGATTCATTGTCATCGGGCACATGCATCGCATCCGGCATGAACTCGTTCTCGGCGCTCCCCTCCCGGCAATCAACAAGGAACTCCGCACAAAAATTCAGTCTGGTTCCCTGGCTGAACTGACGACGCATATGCAATGGCAAGACGGCACCTCTTGGTCCGATTCATTCGCGGCCGAGAGCTATCACGAGGACCAAAAATCAGAACACGAACGCCTCATTTTTGAATACGACTTCCTCAGACCGTTCGCTACCGGGGCTATGACTTTTGCTCATGACCCAGCCACGGAAGTTATCTCTGTGGCTGACGAAGTAACGACAGTGACGACTTGGATTCACCCCGAATCTCTGGTCAAGCGACTGGAGACTGCCGTGACAAATACCGAAGGTCGTGAAAAGAAGCGCCTCACAAGAACTCTTGAAGAGTGCCAAGATCCCCATCGTGTCATCGCCCACTATCGCGCGTGGATCGAATACACCAAGAGGTTTCGTGGTAAGCACGTCATCTTGGACTCGACACACCCTAACGTTGTGCTTATGTCGCCAGCGGAATGGGATGCCAAAATTGCCCAACCTTTTCTAAAAAACCTGAGTTAAGCATGAAGATAGAACCGCGGGTCGGCCTGGACCAAGTCAAGTTTGGCCTCAGCCGCGACGGCTTGAAAGAAATCTTGGGAGAACCTGGCCAGGTCATTGCCCACGACCACGAAGGCGGCACATCAACCGAAGCTTGGTATTACTGGGACAAGGGTGTGTCCTTCCATTTCGACACAGAATCCGAGTGGCGCCTTGTCTTGATCGAGACAAGCTCGCCAGAGGCCATGTTGAAAGGTAGCAAGGTCATCGGGCAATCTCGCAAGGACCTGTGTCGTCTCATGCGCAGAAAGCGCGTCGAGTGGGATGAAGATGAAACAGGCCTGATCTACTGTCCGGCTTGGGACATGAACGTCTGGTTCAAGGATGACTTGGTTGAGAGCTTGCAATGGGAAGTACGTATCGACGAAGAAACCGACAAATACCTGTGGCCCTAGCCCGCCTTACTCATGAGATTGTGGTCACTTGCGGTCAAAGATTCACATCCCTGCTCCGAGGTCAAACCTATGGTCTCTTTCTCCGACTCATCGGCAATTCCCTGTGAATGTTCATTGGCGGCAGAGTACTCGACATCGAAGAATGAGCCGCGAGCGACCATCGGTCGTGAGTGGCGAATGACGACGAGGCCGGGCGCTATGTTCCCGACCTTGGCCGTAAGGTCGGGAATAATGCGCGCTAATCTGCGATTCGAGCGCCGTCGGGTCCAAGATGATATGTGCGTTCGGCGGCTTCTGCCCAAAGGGCTTTGTGGGTGATAGCGATCACTGTTCGATCTCGGGCAAGATCAAGGACGTTGCTACAGATTTCTTTTTCGGTCGCTGGATCTAGAGCGCTCGTAACTTCGTCCAAAATCAAAAGTGCTGGGTCGAGAACAAGGGCGCGAGCCAAGGCAATCCTCTGCCGTTGACCACCTGAAAGCTGCGAGCCACCTTCCCCCACCGTTGTCTGCAATCCTTCGGAAAGAGAAGAGACAAAATCCCAAGCCCCAGCCGCTTGCAAAGCGGCTGTGACGGCGGCCTCAGTGATAGCTGGGTCTCCCAAAGTCACGTTGGCGAGAATTGAATCGTGAAAAAGAGTGAGCTCCTGAGGCACATAACCCACCATGCCTCGCCATGCCGCAAGATCGAGGTCTCTCAGAGATACACCGTCAACCAAGACAGCACCAGAATCTGGTTCGATCATGCCGAGAAGAAGATCGGTAATCGTTGTCTTGCCAGCTCCAGACGCCCCGGTGATGACGGTGAGTTTGCCAGCGGGGGCTTCGAAAGAGATATGGTCCAGAACTTTCTTGTCCCCATAGGAAAAACAAACGTCCTCCAAACGGCAGCCGCGCTTGAGAGTGGGCACTCTTGTTCCTTGCCACTCTTCGCGAAAATCCCTGGCCTCTTTAGTCATGCGTTTGACCGCCCAATAAGAGGCTTCCAAAATCGCAGCTTTCTGAACGTGCATCTGAAACTGATTGATGGCCCTCACGGTTCTTTCCAGCAAGATCGCCATGATAATCAAATTGGGAATGGGGATATCCAGTTTTGAGCGCGAGAAATAGAACCCCGCAGCCAAAAAGATGATGAGAAGGGGTTCTTGTAGACTCTTCATCAACAAGCGGCTGACGGCCTCACGACGCAATCCTTTGCGCAATGAGCGGATCTTCTTGTCGACGAAGCGCGCCAGATGACTTTGTCGTCCCATGGCCTTGAGAGGTTTGATATTCCCCAGGGCATCAGTCACGAGAGTCACAAGTTCTTCAGTTCGCTGCCGTTGCTTCCGCCCAGCCTTCCTGGCCATCTGCACCAAGGGCATGAGAATCAAGGCAATCGCTGTACCTAGAATCAAGGAATAGAATGCTGTCTTTACCGACACTAAGAGAGCAAGAACAACATAGACGAGAGTGTGTATAAGTGATGACAACGAAACCGTTGCCAGACGGTAGGCTGCCCCCGAACGTGTCGCGTCGACCCCCACCGCATTAGCAATGGCCCCTTTTTGCATCTGCGTAAAATAGGGCCAACGAACTTCGAGCACACTGCCAATGAGCTCACTTCTCAAACCTGTGGCGACGTCAGCGATGGCATAGCCGACGTAGCGCATGGCGGCGATGAGCAAGACAACTTTGAGAGCCATCGCTACGCAGACAAGCCCGAGCAGGACTTCAAAGGAATTTGAAATGTTCAAGTATTGGAGAGCCCCTAGAACCAACTCAGCAAGTTTCGACGATTCCTGAGCACCACTGCCTGCGGCGGATGACATGAGCGGCAACAGGAGTGCTAGTCCCATACCTTCGGCGACGCTGGCAACAATGACGCAGAGCAAGACCAACCACTTGCTGGGACCCGGACTGCTTAGGAAGATCTTAAGAATGCCAACCACATGTCACCTCGGAACGTTCGGTCTTGATAAGCAATGATGCCCTGGGTGTCTTAGCCAAGGGTCTGATGGATGTCCACAAAAGCCGAGAGCGCCACATCAATGGCCGAGTCTTCAGCAGCTTTCTTACGGCCCGAGTCAATAAACTCATTTTTCGGCCGGTTGGCGAACACGGTGCAGGCAGCCCCAGCCCTGAAGCCGCGCATAGCACAAAGGGTAAAATGCGCGGAGGTTTCCATTTCCATATTTTTGACCCCCATACGAGCCAACTGATCGGGCAAATCAGGCCATCGTGGAGGAAACCCTATACCCTCTCGCCCTTGGGCGCCATAGAAACCTGGCGCGGTCGCCGTGATGCCAACGTGGAGGCGCTTTTTCAACTTCTCGCCGGCGGCCTTCAATACGGACACCATTTCAAAATGGGCAACGGCTGGAAATCCTTCGTGAACGAAGAAGGTTGATGTATTCTCCAGGCGCAAAGATCCGGTCGAGATGACCAAGTCTTCAATTTCCATGTCCGGTTGTAGTCCGCCACAAGTTCCGACGCGAATAAACACAGGATCTTTGATCAACTGACACAATTCGATGACAGCGATTTCGGTGTTGTCGGGCCCCATGCCTGTAGCCATGACCGTCAAAGGCACGCCCAAGTATTCACCGGAGAACGTCACATATTCACGGTTACGAACAGTGTGGTCCACACGGTCAAACCGTGTCGCGATCCTCTCTGCGCGCGCCGGGTCACCACAGGTCAGGACAAATCGATTGACTTCTTTTGCCGTGAGACCAATATGGTATTGACGGCCGTCAGCATCCTGGACGACTTCCGCAGATTCAAATTCGCTCACGCGCCTGCCTCCGAAACTATCTTGATGCCAGCACTTGCACCGATGCGGCTGGCCCCCGCTTTGACCATGGCCAGAAGATCATCACGATTGCGCACGCCGCCAGATGCTTTGACACCCAGTGCATTGCCCACGGTGCTACGCATGAGAGCCACGTCTTCTGGCGTCGCTCCACCGCCAGCGAACCCTGTCGAAGTCTTGACGAAGTCGGCACCGGCGTCTCGCGCCAGGCGACACGCCGTGACCTTTTCTTCGTCCGTGAGCAGACATGTTTCAATAATGACTTTGACGAGGGAACCTGGGCGGCGTGCTCCACAAACTGCGGCGATGTCATCGCGCACATATTCGACCTCACCGCTCTTGAGGCGCCCCACGTTGATGACCATATCAAGCTCCTTGGCACCGTCGTCTTGGGCGCGCCTCGCTTCGAAAGCTTTGACTTCGGGGGGCGTTGAGCCCAAAGGGAAACCGATCACGGTGCAAACAACGACGCCACTACCACTCAATCTTCGGGCACAATGGGCTACCCATGTCGGATTGATGCAAACCGATTTGAATCGATGCTCAGCCGCTTCGGCACAAAGGGCTTCAATCTGACGCCGGTTCGCATCTGGTTTCAATAGAGTATGATCAATGAGAGAACCGACCGAAGCGGCCACGGGTGCTCCGCCCGGCCGAATACCAACTCGGTCAGCACCGGCACCAATGAGGTCAGCAATTGCAGAGCCGCGCCTAAGCCTCGATTCCCGATCTTGCTCCGTCCGAACTCGTCGATAAATCTCTTCAGTCAGCTTGTCAATCAGGCCATCGCGGTCAAACATCCATCACCTCAATCTTCTCGCCTGGAATCCAGGCTTCACACCGCGCCCATCCTAACGCCCGGACACCATGGGGCCACCGGGCAAGTCGATCATACCGTAACTCGATGGGGGTATGGAGGATAGGGGCGGTACCGTTCATGTTCTTGCCGCGCGAACTGGAGCGTTGGACGTCCGGCCAGCATTCTTCTTCTTGTTCTTCTCGCCGAGGATTGAGAGCCAGCAACAGTAATCGTTGAGCAGGGTTCTGTGGCGTTATCATTCGGACAAGTGGAAGTCGTCGACAACGGCAATGACTAAGCACTGAACTGGGCTGGTCTTGTCTTGGAGGACTATGCGAGCACCCCCGCCCTCCTTCATCACCAAGACGAGATCGCCTTCCCCTGCGGACACTTGGTCGAAAGCCAAAAGGGGTGGGCCATCGGCGCGCCCAGCGGCGTTGAGAGGCTGGGCAATGAGGATGGTCTTGCCGCAACCGCCGGTGGCAGAAACTGTAGCATGGACACTGCCTTCAATGCGGCAAAGTTTCATGAAGACCTCCCTGCCAGATCAATGCGATCAACGATGCCGATGATACCCGCGTCAATCAGAGCGTTCTTGTATTGAGGGTTCTTGGCGATCCAAGGCAGAACGGCTTCATAGGCGGTGGTAAAAAACACGATCTCCCCAAACCCCGCCCCCACCATGTCAACGGCAGCAAGAGGTTGACCACATGGTTTTTTTTGGGCGTCAATGGGTTCGATAATCAGCATCGTCGCTGATTCCACGTTGGGGTCTTTCCGGGTTGCGTGGACGGTGCCAATGACTCGGGCTAGGTGCACTCAACGCTCCAGTTCAATGATCTTGTCAATTCGTCCCTGGTGGCGCCCACCGGCAAAATCCGTTTTCAAGAAGACCGCGGTGATCGCTTTGGCCATGAGGTCACCAATGACCTTGCCACCCAACGTCAAAATGTTGGCATCGTTGTGCTCTCGTGCATTCGTTGCTTGGGCCACATCGCTGCATTGAGCCGCCCGAACACCTTTGAACTTGTTGGCAGCCATGGCTGAACCAATGCCAGCACCGTCGATAATGATACCGCGGCAGAAACTGCCTTCAGAAACAGCGGCGGCGACCCTGGCTGCAAAATCTGGATAGTCAACGGAGTCAGAAGAATGAGTGCCAAAGTCCTGGCAAGAAATCCCAGCCTCTTCGGCCAAGAACTTGATCAACATGGCTTTCATGGCAAAACCACCGTGGTCCGCAGCGATGGCCACTTGGCCTTGGGCACAATGGCTGGCATGGGCGCCATCAAGAGAGTCTTTGACCCGTCCGATCACAGCTAGCTCTTCAGGAGAGTTTTCTTCTTTCACGCCGTAGCGAACCATAGCATCCCTGGCTGAGGGTGTAACGATGGCATCGGCAGCAATCACCAACCCCCGGCCCTCTCGGTGCGCTTGCATGACTTCTTCTTCCGTGATGAGTTCCCGGCCAGCATAATTGGGTTCATCAACGAGTTTGGGTCGCGACAATCGAGATTGTGGCATTCCTTGGTCGACCACGTCTTCGACGATGGCACGGATCCGTGCCTTGTCGACACTCATGATGTCGCCTCAGGATTCACTTGTCGGGAGTCGAATTCTTGCCAATCCCGCTTCTCGACGTGAAAATCATCGATGATGGCCATGATGACCGCATCCACTGGTTTGCCATCCGTCAAGTCCGACTGTCTGGCTGACGACCCCTGAGCGACAAGGACAAGCTCTCCAGGGCCAGCCCCCACACTATCCACGGCGACAACAAGGGCAGCCGATGTTTCACGGTTGCTATCAATTGGGCTCACGGCAAGAAATTTGAGCCGTTCCAATCGGCTGTCTTTCTGCGTGGCCCAGATTTCCCCGACGACTCTGCCAAGAAGCATAAATGGACTCGCTTGTAGCACTTCTTTTTCAACCAGGGCTCAGGTTAGAGTAATCGCCTCCTGAATCAAGACCGAGAATATGGACTCCGAATGACAAGATCTTTTGCAGGCACTTTGCGTCTCCAACTCATTTGGCTCACGGCCACATTGGCCTTGGGACGCTTCTTGGTCGTAGAATGCGGCTCTATCCTGCACCAATTGGACCTGCCGAATGCCCTCGCAGGTCTTCCAGATCTCCAGTTCCGCTTAGCCCCATTTCTTGATCGAGCCGCCCTCGTGGCCGCTACGGTGATGCTCATTTTGATGATTCCCGGAACCGTGAAAGGGCATCAGACCAAGAAAATCCCTCTTTTGGACGAAATCCTGGCGTTATCCCACCTTGCTTTTGTTGGCCTCTTGGCGGTCAATGCTCTGGCCCACACATCCTGGTCTTTGGGACTTGCTGGGAGTGCATTGGCATTCTTGTACGTGATCACAGCGGTGCGTGTGGCACTCTCCCCAATTCCCCTTCGACTGCGCGGGCCCTTAGCCCTAGTCGCCGCAGCAGGCGCCCTGCCACTTTCTTGGCGTGTCTTGCTGGAAATGGGCTACGGTGCGCAATCGGCACCTCTCACATTTGCCCGCGATGCCGCAGACTCGGCACTCCTGGCGGCCTGGGGCGGCTTGGTTTTGACCATTTCTCCGCCCAAAAATCGTAAACTACTCCTATGCCCTATCCTCTTCGCTGGCGCGGTCTTTTTCTTGGCATTCATCTACTATGATGACTATCGGCACATCTTGGCGTCCATATCCGGACTGTGGTTTACGACTTTGCCCAAAGCCCCCATCATCGTCTTGACAACCATGGGGGCTTTGGCCCTTGCTTTTTCGTTCATCGGCAAGAAACGATGTTCTTTGGGTTTTGCGCTGCTGCTCTTGGCGAGTTCTGCTTATCGCCCAGGAAGCGTCACCTCCTTAGTCCTGCAAGCGCTTGGTCTTTTGTCGCTCACCGCTTTTGCAAGGCATAGAAACCTGGGGCGGCTCAATTTGGAAGAGGTCTTGGCATAAGAGCTATGCTTCGAAATCAGTGCTGCCCATGCCGTCGTCAAGGTCTAGAAAAGGAGTGGCATCGGCGACTTGATCAAGAACACCTCGTGAGACGAACAACTGAGTATTCGTTTTTAGGGCGACGATCATCGCATCGCTGGCACGCAGATCCAGGCGCACTTCATTTCGTTCACCACCATCTTCACCCATCTGGGTGAGCAAAAGTGTGGCGCAAAAAATGCTATCCAGGATGCTAGAGATGGCGATGCCCCGCACCTCAATATCGAAAGCGCGAATGAGGTTAACAATGAGGTCGTGGGACAAGGGGCGCTGGGCTTCAATTCCCTTGAGTTCGCGATAGAGCACCATGACTTCTGGGCGCCCGATGAAAATAAGAAAAGGTTTCTCTGCAGAACGCAAGACAACCGCAAAGTCATTATCCGTTGTAGCAATCACACGATCGACTGAGACTTCGATAAGTTCCATACCCTTAGTCTACTTGAGCGGGCGAAGAGATCAACGTCAAGGTCGAATGACAACTGGAGTGCCAATAGGGATGTACTCGAAGATCTCGTTGATATCGCCGTTACTCATGGCCACAGCTCCGTTCGTGGATCTGGGTCCAGAAATTGCAAAGTAGTTGCCACGGATACCGATAGAACGGCTTATCCCCAATCCAGGCGGGGGTGGCCGGTTGTTGTCCCGAGCTTCGTAATAGCGCGCGTATTCGCCACTGTTAATGAGGCCTTGTTCCCAGGCATTTTCGATATCGTCTTCCGACGGAAAATCAATCTGTAGAAACCGCGACCCCTGAAAAAAAACTGACTCCCGTATGGCCTTACGAATAACTTTGTACTCGCCAATCGGAGTCGATTCCCCTTCCTTGCTCAGAATCCCAGAAATGCGATTGGTCCCGGTGGCGATGTCGTAGCGTCGGATGAGCTTGTCCCCATCATTGATCGTCAGAGTCGAATCGCTAATATCGATCAGGATTCGCGGGTCGCTCAGAGGCAGGCCAATGCCCTGGTCATTGCAAGCTTTGACAAAGCTATCACCAAAAATGGTGATCTCTTGCAAGAAAAGCAAAACAAAGAGCCCGTAGGCAAATGAGCTGACTACGGCCGCTTTGAAGAAGAATTTGAGTCTCTTGGACATCGAACTCAGCCACGAGGAAAACGGAAAAGACCGAATTCATTATCGGCGTTTATCGACAGGCATCATGGGCATGAATATTTATCTAATCGCCCTGAATTGCCTGAGCTCGATTAGATCCTCGAGACATGGCGAACAGCGTCGACAATAAGTCGGCCCGCAGTTTCGATGTCCTCAGCCGTGGTATCCATGCCCAAGGAAAATCTAAGCGCGCCGTGGATGTACGCCCCATCAACCCCCATGGCTTCAAGGACATGGGAAGGTCCTTCATCGTGAGCAGTACATGCCGAACCACTGGCACAAGCGACACTCATCTGTGACAAAGTCAGCACAACCCCATGCCCTTCAATCCCAGAAAAACAAACGCTCAGAGTGTTGTCATTGCGAGTTTCTGTGTCGCCGTTGATTTGGGTATTTGGAAGCGCCGTCAAGATAATTTCTTCCAGCCGATCTCGAAGGCGACGAACTGTCGGGGCGGCATGGGGCCATCTCTCAACTGCATGAGCCAAGGCGAAAGACATGGCGATCACGCCAGCCACATTCTCCGTGCCGCCACGGCGCCCGGTCTCGTGTTGCCCGCCCCAAATTAAAGGGCGAATGCCTACACCATTTTTGATGAAGAGCCCCCCCACTCCTTTGGGCGCTCCGAACTTGTGGCCGGAAAACGACAGAAGATCGACGGGCATGCTTGCCAATGATGGCAAACCCTTGCCCACTTTCTGGGCCGCATCGACATGGAAGATCACACCCTTTTCCCGGGCCATATTCCCTAGTGCCTGAATATCAAATTCGACGCCCGTTTCGTTGTTCGTCCACATGAGACTCACAAGAGCGGTGTTGTCGTCTAGGGCGGCCGCGACCTCGTCAAGATTGAGTCGACCTCGGCTGTCGACCTCAAGCAAGACGACTTCGATGCCGCTTCGCTCCAGATGCCGAGCGATATCGAGAGTGACCGCGTGCTCCACGCGGGAAGTGACAATTTTTCTGCGCTCGGGATTGGCAGCCAACGTCCCGCGAATTGCCCAATTGATAGACTCCGTGGCCCCACTGGTAAAATAGAGCTCGCCGGGCCGGACTCCCAAACAACGGGCCATCTTGAGCCGCGCTGATTCGAAGTCACCTCGCACTTGTTCAGCTTCCAGATAAAGAGCCGATGGATTGGCGTCTCGGTCACCAAGGTATTGCTGCATGTGTTCCGCAGCAAGTGGACAAAGAGGCGCCGTTGCATTGTAGTCGAGATAGATCCGTGACCGCATGGTGTGAGCCTACTCCTAACCGCGTGAAAGTATCCGGCGCACCAGACGTTTGAGAAAACCAGAACGCCGTGCCTGGTACTCGTCGATCAACTCTTGGATCTCAGGGTGGCAAGTTCGGCATCCCGTGCCGGCTGTACAGTTGGCCATGACCTGCTCAACTCGGCGCGCATCTGTCTCTTCGATCGCTGCCCGGACAGCGCCATAATCGACGTTGCGACAGTAACAGAGCATTTTTGAATCTGGTGCATTCGCAGGCATGAAAGAGTCTAACACACGAGAAGCAGGGGCAACGACTCAAGCTGCAACAAGAGAACATTCCGCGAAAGAGCTATCAGGGAAAAGCACCCCTGAGGCGAGTCACCGCAATGGCAAGCGCCCGGGCGATCGCCACAACCGTCTTGTATTTCTTGTCACAAACATTCTTAAGGCTGTCGTCCTTTGTCGCGACCAACTCATGAGAAGGATCAATTTCCTTCTTCGCTCTTGTTGATGTTTTTGCCCCTTCGGAAGGAAGAAGCAATCGATCGCTGGAACTGGTCGACGCCCGAACGACAACATGAGGCAAGAAATTCTGGGGAAGATTTGCCATCGACTTCTGAGGGACAGGGTCAAGCGATGCCGACAAGGAGGCGGAGGACCAACCGTGTCGATTCCCCGCATAATTTTCCGTGGCTCCGACGAGGGCGCTCTCGATCGTGCTGAAGGAATCAGGAACGACTTGGAGCACCAGATTAGTCGACCCAGGAATACTTGGTGTCATTTCCTCCAGACAAATGACACCCAAGACAAGAACATTGTTGCCGACGTGCCTCTGGACGAAACTCAGTTTCGGTGACGGCGAACCCAAAAGAACGTACTCCAGATCAAATGGCAGAGGACTCTCTTCGCCAACGATACGCCGCGAAATAAGTACGCGCATCATCTCCAGGGCAGCAGAAATCTCCATGGCGCCCGAACCTGGTCCCCAGGATCTTGTGCGCGGCATGGCTCCAGAAACGAGCAAGACTCGTCTTGTTGAATCCCTGCCTTTTAGACGAATTGACAACGTCTCCGACTTGCCTTTCTGGGATCCAGATTTGTGAACTTCAACAACACTCCGGAGTTTCGCGGGATCAAGATCAATCAGAGTCAGGGACTCCTTTTGGAACACCGGCAACAAACGATCAAGGAGCGACAAGTTTTTTGCGCCAACCCGGTAGGCTTTGAAGACGGCTTCAACATCCGTCGCCTTCCTCTTCGCTTGTGCCGCGAAGATTTCAGAAGCCACGCCCATTTCAAGATTGTTTTTCTTGACGTTCGTGACGAGAATCTTGGCCTTGGCCGACTGAGGATTTTTCGCTTTCACCCCTTTTTGGGTTCCAGGCGCACCTGATGAATCGCCACAGGCTGAGATCAACACAAGAATACAGAAGACGCCTGAAAGACTTGTCAGGAGTTCCCTCTTTCTGACCAATTGAATCATGGCGCCTGTCTTATTCTGAACCTGATAGAGAGTGAATTCGAACGACGCGAGAATAGCGAATTTTGCCGGATTCGTGCAGGAAAATCTTGGCAGCACCCCAGGATCAACACATCCGTAGGGACTTGTTCAGAGGCAAAACTGGTCCAAATCGTCGTCTATGAGCTTTTCTTTTAGCAAGAAGATGAGATGGCGCCCGCGCGCAGAAAGTTTCTCGTTCTCGTCCAAGACAATGAGATCGAAGAGAACGCGATAGTCATCTGGGAATTCGCGCTCCAACTGCAAGAGTAAGGCATTCGCTCGTTCGGCTTCACCTGAGGCTACCAAACCCCAAACCAGCAGAAGAGCATATTGGACGTTGGACTCGTCTTCGCGCCACCAAGTCCTGGCCTGCTCGACAACGTCTTTCTCTCGCCCGGCCATACGCAAAGCAACAAGATACTCGACACGCAAGTCAGGATAGTCCGGATCAAGTTCGAGCGCTCGCTGATAGTCGTTTAGGGCGGCGTCAAACGCTCCGGCATTGAGCGCAGCTTCGGCACGAACCTCAAGCGCGATCCCTTCCCTCTCGTTTTCAGGCAGCATACTTAAGGCATCAATCAACCGCGGCATGGCATTTCGACCGTGCAAACGTTCCATCACTGATTTGAGAGCGCTGCCCTCCAAGACACCACTGGAGTAGGTCAAAAGAGGCAGGGGAACATGAACGGTGTCAGAGCGCTCCGCCGCTTGGAGCAGCAAATCATGAGCAAGGACTTGAAGCTCTGCATCTTCACAATTGTCGATCAAAGCCGCGAGAAGATCGTATCGGTAGAGGACCGCTCCTAGAGGCAAAGGAGTGTCGGATGCAACCAGGATGAGAGCAAAAATGTTGCAGCACTCTCCATCAGGAACCTGCAGACAGCGGGTGACGAGGGTTTCTCTGTCTAAGTCCCACTCGAGGGCGCCACCAATGGCAAGGCTCGCTTCCGGTCGGGCATCGAGGGCCGAACACAATTGGTCAGCCCACCTTGGGCTTGGCTCTTGACCGGCTTCGATGGCTATGACGTATTTCGTACCGACATGAGCCATGCCTTCCTTAAGTGCTGCGAGTGGACCAACACCACCTGTACGGATGAGAGCTGGCTGTGTTGGCGACTGAGGAGCCATACCCCACAAGTCATCGGGTAGACAGCCTTCTTCTTGCCGAGAGTCATCAAGGAATATCACCAGGGCAGGAAGAGTCGACTGGCGAAAAAGAAGGCTCACTGCCAACTCATCAACAGCCTGCGAATCGTCATTGACGTAGCACAAGACGGTAAGAGAAAGAGGTTCTTCCGGGACTTCCAGAACAAGCTCTCGGCCGTTAGCCAATCTTCTGCCCGCAACGCTGAAACGATCACCTTCGGCCCAACCTGTGTCCGGCAAAAACTCGCCCAAGGATGCTTCCAGGATTCTCTGGATACGCAAAAGTTGCGACTTCGAATCCAGCTCAATATCAATCAGAACAAAACCATCATCCGCGACTTTGGCAAGCGCGAGATCCAAGAATTCCTCCGGGGTTTCGCCCCGGGGAATGTCAAAGATCATCAATGAAGAATGGCTATCGAGAGCGCTTAGGCCTTTAGGTTTCACAGCTTTTGCTGAGCAACCCAGGCGATCAAGTTCTCGACAATCTTCCCTAGCTTGCTTGCCAGATCGACAGACGGTGACTTCGCGCACGGAAGCAGCCACGGCGCACAACAGGTCGTCGCGCCTGGGTTCGACCAGCAGGAGATTGCCAAAGACTTCGGATGTGACAAAGGCAGACAGGATTTCGTCGGGATTGTTCATGGTGAGATCTTATCGCTGCGGACAGCCAACATCCACACCCGCCACGATCTCATAACCAAGCCTGATTAGGAATGAACTGGCTTGCGTGGCTGAACCGCCAGCCTTTTGCCAATGACGTCCAAAGCCGCGACGCGATAGGCCTCGGCCATTGTTGGAAAGTTAAAGATATTCTCGATCAGGGCATCAATACTCCAGCCAGAAAGGATGGCCACCTGACCCATGTGGATGAGCTCAGTCGCCCCTTCGCCAACGGACTCAACACCGAGAAGTTTCGTCCCTTTTTTGTCGCATATCAACCGAATGAGACCGATTGTATTGCCAGCGATCTGCCCCCGGGCCAGTTCGGCGAAATGAGCGGTGCCGACAAGGCAGGAGCCGAACTTCTCTGTCGCTGCCTTCTCAGTCATACCGAAGGACGCCAATTCTGGTAACGAGTAGATACCAATGGGGATGCAACGGGCGAATTCAGACGTTTCAAGGCCCAGCGCATGGCGCACAGCTCGCCGACCTTGCTCCATAGCTGAAGCAGCCAAACTGGGGGGCCCAATCACATCGCCGATACCATAAATGTGCGCAACTTCGGTCTGCAGGTCATCGTTGACCGCAAGCAAACCCCGGTCGGTTACATTCAGGCCAGCCGCTTCGATGTTCATGTTGTCGAGATTGGCAACCCGTCCAAGAGCGAAAAGCAGCTTCTCCGACTTGAAGACACGGCCATCTTCCAAAGTCGTGACAACAGATGACAGGCCATCCCACTCCACTGATTCGACAGTCGAGTTTCCCAACCAATGGCCGCCCATCAATTCAAACGCACGGATGAAACCGTCCACTAATTCCGGGGCCATGAAACCCAAAGGTGTTGGATAACGATCTATTTGAAAGACCTCGACACCCAGGGATGCAAAAATCGAAGCGTATTCACTGGCAATCACGCCGCCACCCAAGACAGTCAAACTCTTAGGCAGGTATTCCAAAGACAATATGGAATCACTGTCGAGTAGATTCTCATGATCGATGACCATGTTGTCTGGGTCGCGAGGACGCGACCCGGTGGCAATTAAGATCACATCTCCTCGGATCTTGCTTATCTTTCGTCCCGGAGCTTCAACTTCGATTTCATGAGCATTCAAGAACCGTGCGCGTCCATGCACAAATTCGACGTTGTTTCTCCTGAGCTGATCAAACATGTAGCCTTGATGAGCTTGGACAACAGCGTCAACACGAGCCATCATCGACGAAATGGGCAAAGCTAGGATCTGTTCTTTGTTGATTAGGTCGGTGTTGCCGCGCTGAATACGAAGGAGGGAACTAGCCGTGTCATGAAGTGTCTTGCTGGGGATCGTCCCACGCAGAACACAGGCACCACCGGGTTTGCGCTCTCTTTCGACAAGCGCAACCGAGCGACCAGACTTTGCCGCTTGAATGGCAGCCTTTTGACCAGCAGGCCCACCGCCCACCACAATAAAGTCAAAAAATCGTGTATCTTCGCTCATCCCAAGGCCTCCACCAAGGCGACTATTTGCTCGCTCTTGGCATCTAATTTACTAATGTCATCGGCATAGAGATTGAGCGCCACACAGGCGTCGTCCAAGATTGATGATGCTTGCACCTCCTCCGGAGCCAGAGCCCGATGAGCCAAGAGGTCAGCCAAAGCAGCAGTGTGCACAAGATCACTGAGCTTGCCGGCATTGTCAGGCTGGCCTGCGAATTTCACTGATTCGCAGATCTTGCTGGGAAAACCCCAGTTCTCAAGAACGGTTGCACTCACTTGAAATCGATAGGCTTCAATCACATCGAGGATCTCAGCATCTTCGATGTCAGCTTTGGTAAGTTCAAAAACGATGACCGGTGAACCAATCTCACGCATGAGACCAGCCAGAAAGGCGACCTCAACATTGCTACGGCGAATACGAGCAATTTCTTGAGAGAACACGCCGCGAGCCATCGCCCGCTTGAAAAGACGATGCACAAGTTTCTTGGAACGTCCTGGGCGAAACACGGCCCCTTTGCACGCTGCCGCAACGGCTAAGTCTCTGACCGTCGAAAGGCCAAGCCGGTTGACCGCCAATTGCAATGAAACAATAGGGACGTCGGCAGCGTAGAGGGCAGAATTGGCCATCCGCAAGACATGCGCCATCAGTGCTTGATCGTTTTTGATTGTCTCGGTGAGATCTCGGATTTCACAATCTGGGTCGGCGCAAATGGCCATGACCTGATTGGCCACTTGTGGCAACAGCGGCACCTCAAATGTGCCGGCCGACAAGCGATCAATTGTGGCTTGAGTTTCAGTTGCCAAAGTCCCGCCCTTCCATCCCTTTGAGTTTCTTAGCGTTGAAACGCCACAAGTTCTGGAAGCAGGGGCATTTCCATGGGGATGATCCGGAGGGAGTGCCCACCGGATTCCACACATTCGTTATCGGTTGAATGACTTCAAGAAATGATGGAGAAAACCAAGTAGCCACCACCGACCACAAGGAGATAGGGCGAGAAGATCCATAAGTGGCCACGCTTCACCAGTTTAAGGAGAAGTACTAGGGCCAGGGATCCGGTAAGAAAGGACGCCACAAATCCGCTGGCTAAGGCAGCTAAGGAAATGGAACTATCGGCGATATTGCGGCCGTGGAGAATGGCCGCGCCCAAAATGGCAGGAATCGCCATCAAGAATGAAAACGCGCCGACTTGCTCGCGTTCACTGCCCGACCAAATGCCGATGGCGATGGTTGACCCTGACCGCGAAATGCCGGGGATGATGGCAATCGACTGGGCGACTCCCATCAAGAATGCCGTCCTAAGGCCGAGACTTGCGCCCACCTTGGAAGCCTTTGCAAAACGCGTTGTCAACAGGACAATGGCGGTGACCAAGAGCATAGCGGCCGCCAATTGCGGGCTCGTGAATGCCGCGTCGATTTGGTCCTTGAGAAGCAAGGCAACGAAAACAGTAGGGATGGTTGCGGGCACCAAGAAAACCAAAAGTCGAAACCCCTGATTGGAGACAAAAGACTGCGCCCATTTTTTTTGCTGCAACAACAAAGGTAGTGCCCGAGTGACCTGCCAAACCACGCCGCGCATGACCACCAGGATGCTGGCCAAAGTGCCCAAATGAACGACAACTTCAAAAGCTGGATTCTCAGCGGTCTCCAAGCCCAAGAACTCACGGGCCAAAACCAGATGTCCAGAGGAACTCACGGGGAGAAACTCAGTGAGACCTTGAACGACGCCCAAGATCATGGCCTGAAGAGAGTTCATCTAGCAGCACTCACCAGGTTCGCAACACGAACCGCTATCGAGAGACTGTTGAAATTTAGCTTCCAATTCAGCACTAAAACCGGATGTTTCCCCGTTGGGGCCGCAGTCAAAAGGAATCTTCTTAGCCTC
>JAJRYU010000803.1 GCA_024275615.1 Planctomycetota bacterium | reverse complement strand
TTTGGAGCGAGATTCCAAAGTGACCTAGCAATTTGGGCAAACGACGTTTCAGAGATTCGGCTCAGCGAAAGAGAGCTGGACCTCGACACATGCGCACTCGAAGTTAGGCACATTGAATTATGGAAGCGAGTTATTGAACGCGCACCTGGGCCAAACACGGACGACCTTTAGTCGCCAAAAAACGGTTGCGATATCCGACTGCCATTCCACAAATCCAAAATTCATTTTCGAGATCCAGATGGCGGCAGTTGTTGTGAAGGACACTCGTCAACCGGTAAACTGCTGGCAGCCTACCCAACTCCACGGACTAGCTGATCAGGAACGCCGCCTTGGACAGTAACGATCTCAAGGCGGGATCGTTGACCTATCTCCTGTGAATGAGATGCCCATCAGCAAGCAGGTGGCTATCAAAACGCGAATGATGTGACACCTGACCTGGCGATATGAAGAGGAGCGGGTACCAGTTGGCCTTCATCGCATTTAGGTTGAAGAGTTGCGACAATCGCACGATCAGAGTAGTGGATGTCGGCGTGCCAACAGACCTCTTGTGGCCCATTGACGCACTTGCACGATGTTCATCTTGTGATGAGAGTCTACAGTAGATCATTCTGGATTTCAAATGAGTAGGTGTGCTGCCTGGGTTCAAACGTCGAACCGTGCGGCAAGGTGCGAACGACACGAACCTCTGAGTGCGGCACTAACTTCTTGAGAATCGCGAGAGATTCCAGCTGAAACGGCTGGAAGCCTTCACCTTTTGATTTCAACTCCAAAAAGCTGAAGTGCCGGTTTCCGTATGCGACAATATCAGGATCTTTGAAGGCAAGTTGCGAGGGCTTGAAAGAAGCCGCGTGATGGGCAAGTCTTTCCCATGATGATCGTTATTAACGAATCGGATTCGCCTTGCTCAACTCGTCAAGCCGCTCAAGGTAGCGATACACAGTACCGTTGGACACTTCAATCGCTTTTGCCGCAGCAGAGACCCTCGCCATCTTGGTGCCAGTCAACGTAGGCCAGAGATTTGCGAAGGCCCGCAGTTTTGGCGGTAGCGGTTTTGGCTCCTTGATCGCATCCAGTACCGAACGGCAATGCCCTCGGAACTCCTGTTGTTTCTCAAACAGTTTCTTCCACGGACGGTTGGAATAGTGCTTATAAAGAAGCTTATCGGTGCCATGTGGACTACCGTGCGTCAAAGCAACGCTTGCAAGAATCGCTTCCGCTTCGTCACCGCCACACCAATCAGAGAACTGATCTCGTAGCGTGCCGGGAGGCAGATCTGCGACGGGGAATCCCATTCGACTGCATTCCTTTTTCAGTCGTTTGAATTGGTTCGCAAACCCGCTTTGCCCGTTCTTTGACGTGCCGTACAAGGGCGATCCAGTATCTCTTACGATCAACAAATCTTCGGGAGTCACGTCACGGTCAAAAATGTGTTTTCGGCAATGCTCTTTCCATTCGTTCACGAGTTCAACCGTTTCGGGCCAGAGCATCCACCAGCCGAGAACATCTGTCTTGGGCCGAAGAAAGCCAATCCAGTTGCCGCCTTCCCATATGTTCAATCCTTCGGCCCGCCATGGGTGATCTTGATCCAGGTAGATGTCTTCCCATTGAACACGTCCAACCTCGGCGGCTCCGTGTGCTGTATTGAGGCACCAGACAATCCAGAGCTTGGTTGGCATTTCCGCATGTCGAACAAGAGTTGCGAGATCCTCTAGGGTGAATGTTGCAATCTTGATCTTCTTGAGACTCTTTCGATCCGCTTCGCTTTTTGCAATCGTGCGGTTAAGTCGATGGAAATCCTCTGGCTCTCGCCAGTCAAATTTCTCGCTGAGATGTAGCCATTCAAGAAATCGCAGCAGTTCGGCAAGCTGTTCTCGGCTCCGCTTGGGTGTGTATTGCCCTTTTCCGTCAAGACGATGTGGTCGCTGACGCCAGTAGCCAATGAGATCTCGACACCCATCTAGCCCCAAGGTGGCAAGTGGTTGATCTGGGTGTCGCTCCAGCAGTTGTCGGATCTTTCCATGTCTGTCGTAATTCTTTGGATCGTCTTTGATGGCGTAGGACTGATAGGCCGTCAGGGCTTCTCGAAGCGTGCCTGAGATGGGGGCGACAACTGAGTGCTGGGTTTGATCGATTCCTGCAACCGTGGCGGCAGCCTCGTTTAATCGTTCCATTGCCAAGTGCCTAATTGCTCCCGTGACGCCCTCGTTGATGTCTGTTTCGCCAAGAGTGGCCCACGGAATTGACGGCATCCGCTTCACCAGCAGTGAACGCCAATCAACCCAGCCATCCCACTTCTTCACGCCGAGGTATCGAACAAGGTCTCTGTCAGTGGGAATTGGAACGGGAACAATTCCCTTTCTAACGGATTCGGCGATGATGTTTGACAGTTCATTCCATCCGCCACAGGCATGGTAAACCGCTTTGAGTCTGTCCTTTCGAGAGTCAGCTTCTTTGTCCGACACCGACCGAGAGAACTTGAACACTCTGTAGTCGGAACGACCGCCAACCTTCACGGCAAGTTGGCCCTTGCGATTCCGTTTGGCAGTGCGGGTCTTACGGGTTTCAGCGTTCACGTTATCTGGTTCCAAGGCTCTGGTTGATATTGCCAGTCCATGTAACCTACGCTTGTGGCACCCCAAATGCAATACCGTGGCACCCCTTGTGGCACCATTTCCACAGGCGAAATAACTCGGAAACCCCTGCTTTATTAGATAAGTGCATTGAAAAAGCCGACTTGCGATTTCTCACAAGTCGGCTTGAGTGGAGGCGGCGGGAATCGAACCCGCGTCCCGCGACATTTCCATGAAAGCTTCTACGTGTGTAGTCGACTCTTTGGTGTTTCGCCCGGCACAACCCCTGTCGACTGGGTTCGTGCCAGACTAGTCGAGAACTTGTTTAGCCGTCGACGTGCTCGACGTGACCGACGGCGAACCGGATTTGGTGACCAACTTTTGAACCTCTCCGGTTAAGGTCCGCAGCCGGGGCTACCTGTCTCTAGGCGGCCATTGCGAGGTTTTCCTCGGCAAGTAAATAAATTTGGTCAGCTTTTAACGTGGCCCACTGACCAACCACGACACG
>JAJRYU010000004.1 GCA_024275615.1 Planctomycetota bacterium | reverse complement strand
ATCCTGGCGACATCAATAAGGCTCAGTTTCACCCGGCCATGCTCATCAAGAGCGACAAAGATGTGTTTCGGAACTAAGTCGTAAAAATAGAGGCCACTCTCAATCAAGTCGACGAGGAGACGAACGAGACTTTCGAAGACTCTGGCATCGAGATCGGAATTACGGGTTAGCCCTTCACAATGACCAGCAAGGTATTGCCCCAAATCTTGACCCGGAACGGCCTCGGTCAGAAGAAAAGAAAACCCCTCCTTCAAGCCTCTGACCACTTCACCATAGGCGACGACCTCCGCGCAGGCGATTCCTGCGCTGCGCAAGCGTTGAAGATTCCGCGCTTCAAGTCGACTTGAGGACCGGCGTCGCCCACGCCGAACCAATTCCCCCAAGACTGTGCCAATGGACCCACGCAAGCTCTGCTTCAGGTAATAAATACGACCATCGCTAGCCACCAAACGCCTCACCATTCGATGGCTTCCCACGACAACGACGTCACCCCCTTGAAACGCGGCAACGTCGTCAATCTCGGTCAGGGACAGGGATCCAAGGAGTTTCGCCCCAACGTCATTAGCCCACAGACGTCCTTCGCCATTGATTCTAAGAGGTTTCGGCTGTCGCAATTTCGCTTCCACAGTAATCCTGGTTTCCCTTCCGGCGATCGCACCATATCATGCTCCCCTCGCCTTGTCGGCGAGCTGGACTCAGAAACCTCGAATCCCAGGAGCCTGATGAGCGGATTTAGCGCCGAAGACGTCGATCGCACCAAGAAGCTCGTGGATCTTGTGGTTTCCATCCACGGGCGCGGCTATTTTATCAACGATCCCTCCCCTGCGGCACTCGTTTGGAATTCCAACGGGGAACCATCGGTCGAAGAAGTGGATTTGGTCAAGCGTTCCCACGTCGGAATCCCCCACCTAGCCTTGTCTCAGTTGTGGTCCTTGATGTACGGCGCAAGCCCCAGGCGCCGGCTTGAGGCCGCCCGGGACTATTTGCGAGCACGAGGATTGGAAACGGAGATCGAGTCAGCGATGAAGGACCACATCGCCAGGGACATTGAACGCTGCTTTCATACCAATCGCGACTTCAAGGTCATTCAGGCCGGTGGCTTGGTTTGGAACGCTCGCCATGATGTCCTCACAGATGCCCACCGCATTGTCTTGGATGACCCAGATGCTTTTCTTGAGCCGAGCGCCAATCTGATTAAGGACTCTCGCGCAACAACCGTGGCGCGGTGCGCTGGCCATGCTTTGTTGAAGCGATTCAACTTGAAGAAATATCGCAACATCGTCAAACATCAATTTTCGTCATCCCGTGCGCGTAGGGCCTACAAGAGGGCCTATCATTTGGAGATGATTGGCATCAGAACTCCTCGCGTCATCGCCTACACGGACAAGAAGATTCTGGGGTGTGTTCACAAGTCCTATCTCTTAATGGACTTCTTGCCGGATGTTCGCATTGGCGCTGAAACTCTGAAGTCGCTCACCAAGGACGAACGCAGTCAAAGGTTGGCACTCCTTGCTTCGGCCGGCAGACTTGTTGGGCTCCTCCATGGTGAAGGGTTTTCAAATCGAGACCTTAAGGCGAGCAATCTCTTGGTGACAAATAGCGGTGAGCTATGGCTTGTTGACTTGGATGGCATCAAACACTTGGAGACCGTCAGCAGCGAAGTACGAGTCAAAAACCTGAGGCGAATGGTGAAAGATCTTCCGCAATATGGCGATCTTTCTCTCAGCGAACGTTGGCGATTCTTGGCCTCATATTGTCGAAGCGTACAGAACGGAGATCCCAAGGAGCTCTACCGCAAACTCGCCAGCGAGGATTGAACATGGCGCAAGACACGTTCTCCGTTGCCAGAATAGTACTCGCCGCTGGCCGAGGCAGCCGCATGGGAGAGAACAAGGCACTCCTTCGTTTGGGGAAACTATCGGCTCTCGAACGCATCGCACAGTGCCAATTCGCGCCACTGAAGATGACGACTCATGTCGTCTGTGGCTTTTCCAGGAGCACAGTTGAACAGCACGCCGCAGACCTGGGTCTAACTTGTGTGTTCAATCCAAACTGGGAGCAAGGGCAAACCGGATCGTTGATTGCTGGTATCAAGCATGCCCCGCCTAGTGACTACTATTTGCTGCATCCCGTCGACTTGCCGCTCATCTCTCAGGACGACTATGACGCCTTGGCAGCAGCCATGTCCCTAAAGCCAAATCACGTCATTTACGTGACCTCCGTCGCCAAGAGACAAGGCCATCCTTTGGTTTTCAGTCGGGAATTCGCTGGGACGATCCTGCAGTTGGGTCCAGATGACACTCTTCGCGACCTCGTCCGGCTTGAAAAGGACACCACCTATGTCGAAGTCGGGAACCCTTGGGTAAGGAAGGATTTGGATACGCCTCATGATCTGGCAGAGGCCCGGAGTTATTTGGCCTCAAGGGGGGAATCGACGTCCCCGTAGAACTCCGCAAGCACCTCGGGCACTCTTTCCATCGCTCGGCATTCTCCGAGTAACTGTTCCGCATTTGTGCCGGGAATCTTGCGCAAGGCCCAGATCAAATGAGCACGCACGAGAGCCGATTCAGTGAGCCACGCCCGGCGAATGGCGTCGATGGAGCCAGTACTCTTGTGGTTGCCAAGCGCCACAGCGACGTTTCTTTTGAAACCATCGAATTTGGCTCGTTTCACCGCTGATCGTCGAAAAGTCTCCCGCCACTTCTCGATGTCCATGAGCAACCAATCTTCCAAGGTTCGATCGCGAAGTCCGTCCCGGGGGGTGAATTCTGACAGGGCTGGTAGTGCCGCCAGTCGATTCCATGGACAAACTTCTTGGCAATCGTCGCAACCGAAGATTCGATTGCCGATTTTGGCTCTTAGCTCTCGAGGAATTGTCCCACGTAGCTCTATGGTCAGATAGGAAATGCAGAGTCGGCTATCGATCACATAGGGGGCGATGATAGCTCCGGTGGGGCAAGCTCGAATGCAATCGTCACAAACCCCACATCGATCCGAACTTTGAGTTTCACTTTTTAGGCGGCGATTGATCAAAACTTCAGCCAAGAAAAACCAGCTTCCCTTGCCTTCGCGGATGACGTTGCTGTGTTTTCCCTGCCAGCCGAGCCCCGCGCGGCTGGCGGCGACTTTTTCGAGCAAAGGTGCCGTATCGACACAGGCCTTGGCTTCAATCGTGGCGTCTTCTTGCTTGAGGGCGTCGATCATCCGAAAGAGCCTCTTCTTGATGACCTCGTGATAGTCATCGCCCAAGGCGTAGCGCGCGATGTTGCCAATCCCGGACGCAGACGAAGGCGGAGTCGAATCGTAGGGCAAAATAAAACTGACGACGGATTCATAGGGTTTGAAATGCTCGGCGGGTTCACACCGTTGATCACGATAGCGCGCCATGTAGCCCATTTCACCGGCGAAACCCTGACGGAGCCATGCGTCAATTCTATCGTCAGCGAGTTCGTTCAAAGGCAAGGCGCCCGCAAACTCAAATCCCTCAGTCTGTGCCAACTGGCAGATTCGCTGCAACAAGGGAGCATTTGACTTCATACCCGCGTTCTCTGCCTCGTTTTCATATCCACGTGTGGCCTCATGATTGAATATTTTGCCAATCATAACGTCCGAATCTGCATGCTGGGGGCATTTTTATTCAAGCTCATGGGATCAATCGCCGATGAAGGAACAACGGATGTTCCATTTACGCTCATTCGGCCTGGAGAAATATCATCCTCGGGCGTCGACAAAGGGAGTTGCCAAGTGAACCAGCGTGTCATTCTACACCGACTCGTAGAACTAAAACTCAGCGACGAATCTGGGACTCAGGTGATGCGAATTCCGCCGCACCGGTGTAATCTCATTGGTCTCCCCTCGCCAGACAGTCGTATTTCCTTCCTCGAGTTCCTTGAGTTCGTCCTCTACGGCACAAGTCTTATAAAGACCAGCGGCACGGTATCGATGGTATTCACCGGCTCAAAAACAGTTCAAGCCGAAAGAGATCTGGCAACCTCGAAAGCTCAGGTTCGCATTGGCGGACGCCTCACCAAACCAGATGCGGAGCAATCGTTGGGCGAGTTCCTCTTCGGTTTGAGCGAAGTTCAATTCCGCAAAGCCGTCATTGTCGATACCAGAGATTTTGTTCTGCCAGCGGGCGTCCAAGCTCTAGGGAATCACCTCAGGGATCTTCTTCTGCCGACCAAGCCAACGGCGACTTCGGCCAAGAAAACGCCCCCAACTCAGGATCTGCAGTCTGTCCGAAGCAAACGGCAAGCGTTGGAAAGACAATTGGAGTTGATGCCAAAACCGAGTGCTGAGGTGGCCATTGACCCCATCGATCCTCCTGACATAGAAGGTCTGGTTCAGGCTTTGGAGCAGACGAGAGAAATTGAGAAGCGAATCCTGGAACGCCGCATTCGGCTCGCCGATGAACTCAAAAAAACGACAAGCCAAGACCAGGCTTGTTTCAGCGCAACCACGGCACCGATTCTTGGTGAATTGGAAAAGATTGCCAATCTTATCGAGGAGACCGAGGGGGAGACTAAGAAACTCCGCACTGCTGTCACCGCAGGTTTCGGGTTCGCTGCACGCTCGAGTGTGATTATTTCCTTGATGATCGCCGCTGGTGCTGCTGCCATAGGCGGAATCTTGGCTGAGCCCCTTCTCACCAAGGTCGCCATTGGCTTAGGTGTCCTTTCGGCCGTCGGGATCATTGCCATGTGGCTCAGGCGCATGAACCGTATCATGCTGGCAACTCAGCAAGCGAAAGCCGTCCGCGCCAAAAGAACAAAACTACGAGACCGGGCGAGCAAACTGTGTTTGCGTATCGGTACAGCTGCATCTGGGGAGGACCTAAATCCCGAGTCTCTCAGGATCTTGATCGACCGGACGAGCAAGAGAGACGCCAAGAGGCACCTCCAAGAGATCCTATCTCCTTTTGTTGATACGGATTCCGAACTGGTGACCGTCAAGAAGCTCTTCAAGGCACTGCAATCACCTCTTCATGAAGCGGCCGAGATCCGCGACCGCGATCTCCCTCAAGTTCCGCTGGTACGCCTCACTCAATCGGCCATGGGAATTCTCTCCGATTGGACCAAGGCATTGAGCGAATCAGGGCGACGAGTGGAAAGCGCCGTTAGTGACAAGGTTAGATTTCAAGTCGAAAGAGAGCTTGTCGAACAATCTTTGGAAAAACTGATTGCAACTGAGCGCACTTTGGAGCTCAACAAGGGACGCAACACGCCCAAGAAAGAAGAACCTTCGGCCCGCATCGCAAAACATCTGAATCAAATTATTCTACCACTGCTCCAAAGGCATTTGGGCGAATTAGCACCACAGACGTTCGGCGCAGACTTAACACCCAGCTTTAGGACAAGACCAGATTCGACTGTCAACTCGTTTATCGCCCTGGCTCTCAGACTCTTCAATCCTGGAGTCACACAGTCTGAAGTTTCAGCTCTCGGCAAGATTGTGATTGATCCCGGTTTGGCGGTTGGTGCTGCCTTGGAGGCGCGTCTTGGACAACTAATAGCTCACTCACCGATTTGCGGATCTCTTCTGATCACACATTCGCGACAAGAGCTAGCCGACTCATTCGCAAGGTCCATGGTCCTCGAAATCGGTTCTTCTATTGGCAAATCATCATGGGAAGACCTCGTGGAGCCTGAGGAAACCACGTTATACTCTGCTCATGATCATCCAGAGCCACAAGCAGGCAGTCCATCTCACGTACTGCTCAAATCTGCATCCGATTGAGGCACCCGAAAAACTCGTCGAACTCGCCACTGAGTTCTGGCCATCACTATCAAAGCGACTCCTGCAGGAATTCCCGGCAAAGAGCAGCTCAATAGATCTTGGCATTTGGTTGTCTGAAAAGACCACTTCGTCGTTTTCTAAGAGCCCATCTCTTTTTGCTGAATTCCAACAGGCTGTCGCCGCATTTGATGGTCAAGTCCTCACGGCCAACGCCTTTCCAATGGGGGATTTCCACGGCAACAGAGTCAAGGAACAGGTCTATCTGCCCGATTGGCACAAGGACGCCCGCCTCATTTACAGTCAGAATGTCGCCAATCTCATAGCTGCCCTGCCCTGCCAGAGCACATGCCAATCCATGAGCACGCTGCCGGGTTCCTTCAAGGCGTTTTCCGACGTTGACTTTCATCTCATGGGCACAAATCTATTGAAATTAGCGGAGCACCTGCGCGTCCTTGAAGACAAATGCGGACGGCGCATTGTCCTCGCTGTCGAACCGGAGCCCGGGTGTTCGTTTGAGACGATTGATGAGTGGATTCACTTCTTTGAGAACCACTTGCTCTTAGGGCGTCCAAAACTTGAGGAATCAGTCCGACGCCACATTGGCACATGTTTCGATGTCTGCCATCAATCCATCCAATATGAAGATCCGCAACAAGCCATCGGCCAGCTCATCGGCGCTGGCATCGAAATCGCCAAGGTCCAGTTGTCCTCAGCCTTGGAAATAGACCGCCCTTGGGAGAATGATCCCGCACTTCGACAACTCAGTGATTTTGCTGAAGATCGCTACCTCCACCAAGTTGTCGCCCAAACGGATTCGGGAGAAACCCAGTACTTTGGTGATCTGCCAGACTACCTCGATGTCGCCACAACCAGGAGAGATCGATCCGCCCGCATACACTTCCACGTCCCCATCTTCTGTAAAACAATTGACCACTTGAACACAACGCAAGCTGACCTCAAAACTGTTCTCTCAGAAGTCTTGTCAACACAAGTTTGCTCACACCTGGAAATCGAAACCTACTCCTGGGGTGTCATGCCCGAAAGACGAGATCGCACCCCGGACGAACAAGACATGCAAGACGATATTGTCGCCGAGTACCAGTGGGTTGTTGATCACGTCGCGTCAGACTGACTCTCGTTCCCAACTCGCCAATTGACCCGCCATACTTGCGGCCGTTGCCAGTGCCGTCACAGTTGCTCTTCCGTATTGTTGGCAATTGATGCTATCGGTCGCGCAGCAACTCTCTGCCACAACAACGGTTGGATACACGGGTTTCCTCTTCGAGGGTGCCACACGCGCAATTGGCTCGAAAACGAATAAAAACCCATTCCTTGGATCCAGTGGTTTTCTCTTGGGTTGTGAGAGGTCGACGATCTATGCTTCCTGGCGTACATCGAATGCCCAAGGGCATCCAGCTATTGCCGTAACCAACAAACTATCTTTGCGAAACACTTGGAGAGATCCATGCGCCACGATTCCGTGTCAACACACACACGCACCGACGAGGCCTTGCGTATCAATGCCGAACGATCAGATTCGTCTCAGGACATTCTGAGCAAAGATGCGCTCCAATTCCTTGCGCTGTTGGAACAGAACTTCGGATCGCGCCGTAAACTATTGCTGCAAAAGCGCGCTCTGCGCCGTCAAGAGATGAACCGCGGCTTGCGACCGGATTTCCTCGAAGCCACAAGCCAGATAAGAGAAAGTGACTGGCACGTCGCCCCGCCACCTGCGGACTTGGTCGACCGAAGAGTGGAAATCACCGGGCCGGTCGATCGCAAGATGATCATCAATGCCCTCAATTCCGGTGCCAACGTCTTCATGGCTGACTTCGAGGACTCCAACGCTCCAACGTGGAGCAATTGCATCAACGGGCAGATAAACCTTCGCGACGCTGTCAGAAAAACTATTGACTACCGGAATCCAAAGACAGGAAAAGAATATCGCTTGGGCAAGGACACGGCGACTCTCTGTGTGCGACCTCGAGGATGGCATCTCAATGAAGGCCATGCCTTGGCCAGCGGCTCTCCGATGTCCGCCTCCCTCTTCGATTTCGGCCTGTTCCTATTCCACAATGCTCACGAACTCACAAGCAGAGGAACCGGCCCCTATTTTTACTTGCCTAAACTGGAGAGCCATCTTGAAGCGCGACTTTGGCGCGACGTTTTTCGGTTCTCCGAAGGTCACCTTGGCCTGAAATCAGGGACCATTCGCGTCACGGTTCTCATTGAAACCCTGCTCGCTGCATTTGAAATGGACGAGATTCTCTACGAGCTGAAAGATTACATCACGGGGCTCAACTGCGGCCGCTGGGACTACATTTTTAGTTACATCAAGTGTCTCGGGAGCGACGCCAAATACACGCTTCCCGATCGTTCCTTGGTGTCCATGGATCAGCATTTCTTGCAAAGCTATAGTCGCCTTCTCATTGAAACATGCCACCGCAGGGGT